>JANNQJ010000441.1:0-28550 GCA_031400675.1 Cyclobacteriaceae bacterium | reverse complement strand
ATTCTGCGCATGAATTCGCTCATGGTAATCACCACGGGGAGTTCATCAGGCGCCAATGACTCGACTGTAACAGTCATGTTTTTATTATTGATTGCTTTTTCAAAAACAGTTTTTACCTGTGCTTGCTCATCGGCACTTAATACACTTTCTGTTTTTTCATCTCTGCCTATCAGCTTGTCAACCGTGTCGCTATCAACACGCCTTATTTGAGTTTTTTCCAGCTTTTGCTCCAATGTGTTAATGAAGTGATTATCGAGCGGGCCGTCTAGCAAGAGTACATCGTAGGCTTTGTTTTTAGCAGTCTGGATGAAACTATCTTGTTTTCCTGCATCGGATGTGTATAAGTAAACTAGTGTACTGTCCTTATCGGTTTGTGTAGACTTTACTTTTTCTTTGTACTCTTCGAATGTAAAATACTTGCTATCCATATTTTTGAATAAGGAGAAATCTTTGGCACGGTCGTAGAATTTTTCATCACTGATAATGCCATACTTCACAAACAGGTTGATGTCATCCCATTTCTTTTCGAAATCGGTGCGATCTTTCTTGAATAATTCTTGCAATTTATCTGCTACCTTTTTTGTGATGTGCTGACTAATCTTTTTTACGTTAGCATCGCTTTGCAAATAACTGCGTGAAACGTTTAACGGAATATCGGGTGAGTCCAATACACCGTGCAGCATCATTAAAAAATCAGGCACAACATCTTTTACTTCATCTGTAATAAATACCTGGCGCGAAAAGAGCTGGATTTTATTTTTCTGTAGTTCGAAATCATTCTTCACTTTCGGGAAGTAGAGAACTCCTGTCAAATTAAAGGGATAATCTACATTCAGATGAATCCAGAAAAGCGGGTCTTCGCTGAAGGGATACAATTCTTTGTAGAAGGCTAAATAATCTTCGTCTTTCAGTTCACTGGGTGCTTTACCCCAAATAGGTGAAGTGTTGTTGATAATCCGATCAACCGTTACTGTTTCATATTTTGGTTTATTGTCTTTATCTATGCCATCTTCAACACTTTCTTCTTTTGTCCCAAACTTGATCTCAACAGGCAAAAACCTGCAATACTTTTCCAGGATTCCTTTTAATCTGAACTCATCTAAAAACTCTTCAGAGTCAGCATTGATATGGAGAATTACATCGGAACCACGTGTTTCCTTTTTTGTTGAGCTTAATTCAAATTCGGTTGAGCCATCACACTCCCACTTCGCTCCTTCGCTGCCCTCTTTGTATGATTTAGAAATCACTTCAACCTTATCGGCTACCATGAAGGCAGAGTAAAAGCCCAGTCCAAATTTTCCGATGATGTCTTTGCCATCCATCTTGTCTTTAAACTTCTCTACAAATTCAGTAGCACCCGAGAAGGCAATCTGGTTGATATATTTTTTTATTTCTTCACCCGTCATTCCGATACCTTTATCACTGATGGTAATCGTTTTTTTCTTTTTATCGAAGCTTACCTCGATCTTTAAATCACCAAGCTCGCCCTGAAACTCACCCATCGAAGAAAGTTTTTTCAACCTCTGAGTGGCATCTACTGCATTGCTGACTAATTCCCGTAAAAAGATTTCGTGATCGGAGTAGAGGAATTTTTTAATGATTGGAAAAATATTCTCGGTATGGATTGAAATGGAGCCTTTTTCCTGTACAGTTGACATAGTATGATCGATTTAAATGAAGAAATCCTGAATGCAGCAGGATTTCAAATAGTGTTCCAATTAAAATAGGATGACAGCATGGCAGAATTATCGCAACCTATCAGAGTCTTTCACCAGCCTTTCATCTCTTCTGATAAAGCGAACGGCTAACCAGTTACAAAGCACGGCAACAAAGATTAGGTACATCCCCATTCCATTTTGAGATCCAGTTGGGTATTGCTTTGCTAATTGCATGGTGAAAACAGCTACACAAACCATAGACCCTGCCAGGATAAGTGTGTTTAAGGCTCCAAGTTTCATCTGCAAAACGCGGTTATCAAAGCGCCTGATTTCAATGATCGAAAGGGTTAATCCGGCAACAATCAATAATGCCGTTAAGGAATATGGATAGTATGAGTATTGGTCATTTTGGAGGAAGTAAAATGGAGTTAAAACAATTTTTGCTCCTTCAAATTCGCCTATCCAGACAGGCCTGGTAAGTGAAATGCCTAATGCTATTATTGTTATACCCAGAAATACCGTTTGAATTCTTTGCCACATATAATAGGTTCAAGGTTTGAAGTTCAAAATTAAAGCAAAAATTGAACATTGTAGAATGAATATTAAATCTTGAACTTTGAACCATGAATCTTGAACCCTTACATGAAAACAGCTTATATCATTGATATTCTCCGAACACCAATCGGGAAGTACGGAGGCGCGTTAGCTTCCGTTCGGCCTGATGACCTTGTCGCTCACGCTATCAAAAAATTACTGGAAAGAAATTCTTCTGTTGATCCCAAACTGATCGAAGATGTAGTGGTTGGCGCGGCCAACCAATCAGGTGAAGATAATCGGAATGTTGCAAGGATGGCCTTATTGTTGGCAGGGTTGCCAGTTGAGATTGGGGGAGTAACAGTTAATCGCCTTTGTGCCTCAGGTCTTCAGGCAATAATGGATGCATCACGGGCGGTAATGTTGGGCGAGGGGGAAGTTTACATTGCGGGAGGAGTTGAAAGTATGAGCCGAGCTCCATTTGTGATGGCAAAGGCAGAGGAAGCATTTGGCCGTAAAACAGAAATATACGATACAACACTGGGCTGGCGCTTCATTAACTCAAAACTTTCAAAACTTTATTATCCATACGCTATGGGCGAAACAGCCGAGAATGTAGCAGAGAAATGGAAGATCAGCAGACAAGCACAAGATGAGTTTGCGTTCCAATCACAAGTGAAATATCAAAAAGCTCACGAAGCTGGAAAGTTCAAAGAAGAGATCGTACCCATTCAGGTTCCACAAGGAAAAGGAGAATCAATTTCATTTGAAAAAGATGAGCATCCTCGTGTAACCACGATAGAAAAATTAGCCACACTTAAACCTGCTTTTAAAGTAGGAGGTTCTGTGACTGCTGGAAACTCTTCTGGTATCAATGATGGCGCTGCAGGTTGTCTAATCGTGAGCGAAGATGTTGTAAAAAGTTTCCGCCTGAAGCCAATGGCACGAATTGTTTCCATGGCCATTGCAGGCGTTGAGCCAGCGTATATGGGTGTAGGTCCTGTACCGGCATCTCAAAAGGCATTAAAACGTGCAGGACTAAAAATAAATGACATCGGATTAGTAGAATTAAATGAGGCTTTTGCTTCACAGTCATTGGCAAGCATTCGTGACTTGGGGCTTAACTCCGAAAATGTGAATGTGAACGGAGGGGCTATCGCGATTGGTCATCCCCTTGGTTGCAGCGGTGTTCGCATCAGTGCCACGCTTATTCACGAAATGCAAAAACGAAAAGTGAAATTTGGGTTAGCTACGATGTGTATTGGCGTGGGGCAAGGGTCTGCAATTATTTATGAGAATCTCATGTCCTAACTCCTCAATGCCCCGTTTCTTCTTCGAAATCAGTTACAATGGAACAAACTACGCAGGCTGGCAAAGTCAGCAAAATGCTACAGGCATCCAGGCCGTAGTAGAAGATGCAGTATCAAAATTATTGCGAGCAGAAATTAAGATTGTCGGGAGCGGACGTACCGACACAGGCGTCCATTGTGAACAACAATTCTTTCATGCCGACATTGAAAAATCATTTGACGTAGAAAACCTAATCCAGCGACTGAACTCCCTTCTTCCGAAAGATATTTCGATTCATTCCATCCGTAAAGTAAAACCCGATGCTAGTGCCCGGTACAATGCAATTGAACGCACGTATCAATATAGAATTACCAGAGGAAAAAATCCGTTCCTGGAAAGTTTAGCGTGGCACTATTTTAAACCAGCCGATATTAAAACCATGAACAAGGCTGCTTCGTTATTATTGGGCGAACATGATTTTGAAAGCTTCAGCAAGGTAAAAACGGACGTGAACCATTTTGTTTGTGATGTTAAAAAAGCATCGTGGAGTGAAGACGATGAAAAACTTGGATTTACAATCACTGCCAATCGTTTTCTAAGGGGGATGGTTCGCGCAATTGTAGGTACATTATTGGATGTGGGAAGCGGGAAAATATCTGTGAAAGAATTCCAATCCATTATCACA
Source organism: Cyclobacteriaceae bacterium (assembly GCA_031400675.1). Taxonomy (GTDB): domain Bacteria; phylum Bacteroidota; class Bacteroidia; order Cytophagales; family Cyclobacteriaceae; genus UBA2336. The sequence goes on along the minus strand of JANNQJ010000441.1, from coordinate 24,383 downwards.
AGTAAGGATAGAAAAAAAGCGGGAGCGAATGTCCCACCTCACGGTCTGTACTTGACGAAAGTAAAATACCCGTCAAGCATTTTTATTGAATAGGAAATGGAGAAAGAGCAGGTAAGCAGCGGCAACATCATCGACTTCAAAGTGCTCAGGCGCATCATGAGGTTCGTTACCCCCTACAAGGGAAAATTCTATTCCTTAATACTCCTGACCTTTTTCGTTGGTGTGCTTGCCGCATTGCGCCCTATGCTTATTCAGACCACCCTTGATGAGGATGTAGCGGAAGGAGATTATAACGGCATGGTTTGGATGATGGTAATCCTGGTAGGATTGCTGATTGTCCAATCAATAGGCCAATATATACACACGTATTTATCCGGCTGGATGGGCCAACAAGTAATTCGTGACATACGAGCAAAACTATATGAGCACGTCATCAGCTTGCGCTTGCGGTTTTTTGATAAAACACCAATCGGTCGCTTAGTAACACGCACCATTTCCGATGTGGAGACCCTGGCCGATGTATTCAGCGAAGGCCTTGCTGCGATGGCCAGCGATTTGCTTCAACTCATCTTTATTTTGGCTTTTATGTTTTATGCAGATTGGAGACTGGCGCTATTAAGTTTGGCCACGATACCGCTGCTACTGATTTCAACCTACATCTTCAAAGAAAAAATTAAAGTAGCCTTTAACGATGTTCGAAATGCCGTGGCCAACCTGAATACATTTGTGCAAGAGCACATCACAGGAATGAACGTGGTGCAAATATTTGGCAGCGAGAAAAGAGAATTTGAAAAATTTAAAGAGATCAATGAAGAGCACAAACAGGCAAACCTTCGTTCGGTTTTATATTATTCGATTTACTTCCCTGTAGCTGAAATTATTGCTGCGGCCGGCATAGGCCTGCTGGTTTGGTACGGATCAAAAGGTGTTATCAATTATGAGGAAACAGGCATTACAGTGGGGAAACTCATTGCCTTCATCATGTACATCCAAATGTTTTTCAGACCCATCCGTATGATTGCCGATCGGTATAATACGTTGCAAATGGGGATTGTTAGTTCCTCACGGATTATGAATTTGCTTGATAGCACAGAAGATGTACAAGCCAACGGAACGCACAAATCTGAAACTATTTCGGGTGAAGTGAAATTTGAGAATGTTTGGTTTGCATACAACGATGAACAGTATGTGCTGAAAAATATTAATCTGGACATTAAAGCTGGTGAAACCATTGCTTTTGTGGGAGCAACCGGTGCTGGAAAATCCTCGATTATTAATTTACTCAACCGGTTTTATGAAATCAATCAGGGCTCCATTCAAGTAGATGGTGTTGACATTCGTGAATATGACTTAGGCATACTTCGTAAGAACATAGGCGTGGTGTTGCAAGATGTATTCTTATTCTCCGATTCAATCTTTACCAACATCACGCTGGGCAACCCTGATGTTACAGAAGAAATGGTGTGGCATGCAGCAGATCTGGTGGGTGCCCGAAAATTTATTGAAAGACTGCCCGGGCAATTATCCTATAATGTAATGGAGCGCGGAGCTACCCTTTCTGTGGGGCAACGGCAATTAATTTCGTTCATTCGCGCCATGGTGTATGATCCCAGAATTCTGGTATTGGATGAAGCTACTTCATCTGTCGACAGTGAAACAGAGGAAATGATTCAGCAGGCAATTGAAAAAATGATGAGCGGTCGTACTTCCATTGTTATTGCTCACAGATTATCCACAATTCAAAAAGCCGATAAGATTATAGTGCTGGATCATGGTGAGATTAAAGAGACTGGCCGGCACGATGAACTTTTGCAGCATGAAGGCTACTATTCTCAATTATACAAAATGCAGTATAAAGAGTTTGTTTGATGCCCACCGGTTAAAATAATCTGCGCTTCATTCAGTTAAAGCAAAACGACTATATTTGCTTTAATGCGCTTGATGAAAAGCATTTTACCGACTCTCTTTTGTCTGCTGATTGCTGTTTGTGCATGGGCACAGCGGGTTCATCATGGAGGCAGGGTTATGCATACCCGTACGCAGCACAAGCATAACGTAATCAAGATGCCGCGCTCAAAGGCAAAAACAATATGCCCCATTTTTGAAGACACGGGCTATCCTTATCAGGGCATCGGGATAAAACTGGGCGATCCTTTTGCGGTTACGTATAAATATTATCCGAACAAACACATTGCCTTTGTCGCTGATTTCGGCAAGTCGGCCAGCGGATTGTACAGTAAATATTACAGCGAACTTTTTGACGAGGTAATCAACGATCCTGATGATACCCTGGATTACTATTCACACAAGGTTAAAGCAGACTGGGTGGGCGAATTAAAGGTTTTATACCAAATCAATGGTGAAAAGATTTCTCCCGGATTACAAATCTATGCAGGCTTAGGCGGGGAGATTAGGAGTCTCAAAATCCAGTATGATTTTATTGCGCAGACGACACCGGATGAAACAAAATTCTTCGATACGGATGTTAATCGACTTACGGCAGGAATAGAGGGCGTGCTGGGCATTGAGTATTCATATTTCAAATTACCAATTTCCGCTTTTATGGAGTTGGAGTATTATGTGGATGTCGTGAAAGACCCCGGCTGGCGTAAAGTACAGGGTGGTGTAGGACTTCGTTACGTATTTTAATTACGACATATCGAATCATAAAGTCCCTCTCTACCGGAGAGGGATTAGGGTGAGGTTACTTCAGCCTCATCAATCTGAATCTGTTTTTCATAAAGTTCTTTATACAGCCCTTCTTTTGCCAACAGTGCTTCGTGGGTTCCTTCTTCTATCACTGTACCATCCACCAACACAATAATTTTGTTAGCAAGTTTTGCAGAAGATACGCGATGTGAGATGATTATGGTAGTGCGTCCTTGCATAATACGCTTCATACTGTTGAGTATATTGTTTTCTGTCTTCGTATCTACAGCAGATAAGGCGTCATCGAGCATGAGTATCTTCGGCTCACGTACAATAGCACGTGCAATGGACACGCGTTGTTTTTGGCCGCCAGAAAGTGTAATGCCTCGTTCACCCACACGTGTATTAAACCCATTCGGAAAAGCCATGATGTTGTCGTACACATCCGCATCTTTTGCAGCGCTAGTCACCCGTTCTTCATGGGTATCGGTCAGCCCGAATGCAATGTTGTTATGAATGGTATCACTGAAAAGAAAAACATCCTGTGGCACATAGCCAAGTTGAGTCCGTAAGCTATTCAGGTTGTAGTCATGAATCGGAATGTCATCAATTAAGATTTCACCTTCTCGGGCGTCATACATCCTCGCAATAAGACTGGATATTGTACTTTTCCCTGATCCGGTAGTTCCGATAATCGCTAACGATTCGCCCGGATTCACCGTGAATGAAACATCTTTAAGTGCCCTTATACCCGTATCCGGATATGTAAAGCCCACATTTTTGAATTCAATTTTTCCTTGTATTTCTCGTACCAGATTTTTCTCTGAAACGATATTGTTTTTTGTTTTTAGAAACTCATTAATTCTTTTTTGCGAAGCTTCGGCACGTTGCACCAAGCTGCTGGTCCAACCCAGTAATGTTACAGGCCAGGTGAGTAAGTTTACATAAATGACAAACTCTGCAATGTTACCGTACGTGAGCGTTCCGCGAATAACCTCGGTACTTCCTGCATAGATGGTGAGTATCGTACTCAAACCAATGAGACCAAGAATGAGTGGAAAGAAAAGTGATTGAACCTGGGTGAGTTTGAGCGATTGTTTTTTGTATTCTTCAGTTTCTATGGAGAACTTTCTAAGCGATTCTTCCTCACGGTTGAATGACTTCAATACTCGGATACCACTGAATGCTTCCTGAACAAACGTTGAAAGTTTTGATTGACTTTTTTGAATTTCTTCGGAACGTCTTTCAATAATATTATTAACAAAGAAAATGCTCAGGGAGAGCAAAGGGAGTGGAATAAGGGAGTACCAGGTAAGTTTCGCATTGATGCTAAACATGATGGGAATAAGAATTATAAAGAGTATACCCAGTTGCAGACCATACATAATGGCAGGCCCCAAATACATCCTCACACGACTCACATCTTCCGAAATGCGATTCATGATATCTCCGGTATTGTTTCTGCGATAAAAACTCAACGGTAAGGATTGGTAGTGCTCAAAGATGTCGTTCTTCAAATCATATTCAATATGACGCGACATGACAATAAGTGTTTGACGAACGAGGTATAAAAAGAACCCTCGTAACAAAGCCATAAGTAAAATCAATCCCGCAATGAGCAGAAGACCAAATGCAAAAACACTAAAAAAACTATCCTGAAGTTGAAGCCCCTCAAATGATCGGTATACCCGGATGTTTTCGGTAACCAAATCAATTGAATGACGCACCAATTGAGCGGGGATGATCTGAAAAACGGTAGAAATGATGACAAATAAAATGCCCAGTAAAAGATAGCCTTTGTGTTGACGGAGGTATTTGTTGAGGTACTTAAGTTCGTTCATCTATTCATTGCTATTTTCAGACTCTTTATCAAACTGAAATCTGCTCTATAAAGTTTGGATTATACCCTAAATGAATCTATAAAATTTTGCCAACCGCACAGCAAACAAAAGAATCATTCAAAAATCTATGCAAACGATTTAGTGCATGGAAAAACGAACAAAATCGGGTAAATTTGCGAGTCCTTTTGCGGGGACTTTTAGTGGTTTAAAAGTACACAATCAAACCTAAAACAAATCCCATGGAGATTAAAGAACTGGAAAAAGTGGAGCAGACAGGCCTGCCTACCGGACAGGCAGGTGTCTTCGGCAAACTTGCGCAATTAGGGCATGAGCAAGTAGTATTTTGTCATGATGAAGCTACAGGACTGAAGGCGATTATTGGTATACACAATACCGTGTTAGGTCCGGCATTGGGAGGAACACGCATGTGGAATTATGCTACCGAGCAAGAAGCAGTTACCGATGTGTTACGCCTATCACGTGGTATGACATTCAAGGCGGCTATCAGCGGATTAAATTTGGGTGGAGGAAAAGCAGTGATCATTGGTGACGCAAAAACAATGAAGACTGAAGCCTTCCTGAGAAGGTTTGGAAAATTTGTGAACAGCTTGAATGGAAAATACATTACGGCTGAAGACGTGAATATGAAAACGGCTGACATGGAATACATCGCCATGGAAACCAAACATGTTACCGGTTTACCAGAATCAACCGGTGGTGGTGGAGACCCATCACCTGTTACAGCATATGGAGCTTACCTTGGGATGAAAGCTGCAGTTAAGAAGGTATATGGTAACGACAGCCTAACAGGAAAGAAAATTGCTGTTCAGGGTGTTGGACAAGTGGGTACACATTTGGTTGAACATCTCGTGAAAGAAAATGCAGTGATATACATCACCGATATTTCTGATGAAAAGATAAAATCACTTGCGCATAGGTTTGCTGTTAAAACCGTAGAGATGGAAAAGATCTATGATCTTGATATGGATATTTATGCGCCTTGCGCTTTAGGTGCTACACTAAACGATAATACAATTCCGCGTTTGAAGTGCAGCGTTATTGCGGGTGCTGCTAACAACCAGTTGAAAGATGAAGTGAAGCACGGATACATGCTAATTGACCGGGGCATCACCTATGCTCCCGATTTCTTGATTAACGCTGGTGGTTTGATTAATGTGTATAATGAGTTTTTAGGTAACTACAATCGTGCGCGTGTATTTGAACAAACTGAGCGCATCTATACTACCTGCCTGAATATTTTCTCTTTAGCAGAAAGTGAAAAGATCAATACGCAGGAAGCCGCCATTAAATTGGCTGAAAAGCGCATTGAAGAAGTAGGCCGGGTAAGAATACCGCGCTAACTTTCACGTTATCAGTTAACAGTTAATAGTTGTCGCTGAAACTTACCGATTAACCAATAACGGTTAACTATAAATCCTGATTACCTTTACCCGTTCATTGAAAATATGCTTAATCGTAGAAGCCTCCGAGTAAAAGTAATGCAAAGCCTGTTTGCTTATCAGCAATGCAAGGATGCTAATTACACGTTAGCGCTCGATACGATTGAAGAGACTTTCTCTCCTGACCTCAACTCCATGGAGGTTCAGGATAAGAAGGAACTTGCCAAGCAAAAAACGCAAGGCTTAGAGGCCTTTGACAAAGCCTTTAAGGCGGGAGATAAAAGTATTGAGCACGAAGATTCTCACATTCAGAAATCAGTCAATGCAGCCATCCAGCTTTATCATAAATCCGTAAAGAAGGATTTTGATTTTTTACGTAAGAGTCTGGTTCTGGAATCTGAGAAAATATATGATCGGTATATTTCGGTATTGTCACTTGCTGTGGCTTTAGCCGAGGCAGCCGAAGGCGATAAAAAAATAAATCATACCAATTTTTTAAAGAATGCATGGATCAAAGCCCTTAGCAACAGCGATGAATTAAAAAAGCAATCGATTAAGCAAGGCATTCGTTGGGAGAAAAATTTCGACCAGGTACGTCAGTGGCTGAAAGATGTAGTTCGTCAGGACACTGAATACTTACATTACCTCGATAAGAAATCACCTTCGGTTGATGAACAGAAAAAAATGATGAACCACCTTTTCAGGAGAATCATTCTGGGCAAGACCAACATTAATGATTTTTTTGAAGCGGAGGTATTGTATTGGGCCGAAGATCATGACATCGTGAAGGGCATGGTGGAAAAAACGGTGAAGTCATTCAATCCCGAGGAAGATAAAACGATTCAACTCCATGTATTGTCTCTAAACTGGGACGATGACCGCGATTTTATTGAAAGACTCTTCACCATAGGCGCAACACTTGATGATAAATACAAAGAATTGATTGCGAACAACACCCGTAATTGGGAGGTAGAACGACTGCCCCTGACTGACAGGATCATTCTGGAAATGGCTATTGCCGAATTAATCACGTTCCCCAACATCCCTGTAAAGGTTACCATGAACGAATACATTGAATTGGCCAAAAACTACAGCACTCCCAAGAGCCGCCAGTTTATTAATGGAATTTTAGATGTGATTTCTAAGGAGTTGAAGGCCACAGGGAATGTTAAAAAAAGCGGCCGAGGCCTGATCGACAACAAATAGCTGTTAAAAACCTGTTAAAATTCTGTTTTGATAGCCATACAAAAGCTGTTGAATGTATTTTTGTGGATAGACTTAAAATTTCGTCAGATTTCTCATGCGGAAATCGTGTAAATCCAAAAAATCCTGATGAACTTTGGAGTCCTATGAGTAAAAAAAGTGGAAATTCATTGATGGCATTCCTGTTAGGAGCAGCCTCAGGCGCGATTCTCGGCATTTTATATGCCCCGGATAAGGGTGTGAATACTCGCCAAAAGCTTTCTTTTCAGTTGGAAAAGTACCGGGGCATGTTGCAAACGCTGGTAAACGATTTAATTGATGGCAAGGAAACGCCTCTCACTTCAGAGGCCAAATCTCAAGGGCAGAAGGTAGTTGACGAAGCTAAACTGAAAGCTGAAAAACTATTGCATGATGTGGATGAGCTTTTGGATCAAATAAAAGGTAAGAAGGGATAATGTTTGTTTTTTAAAACTGTTGATGACTATAGAGTATGAAAGCTAAATTGATTTTATTAATTGTTATGGCAGTACTGACTACTGCATGCAAAGACAAAGAAGCTGAAAAAAAAGTTGCTGCGCTGGAGGCACGGTTGTCTGAATTGGAGGGAAAGAAAAATACACCCACGATCACTCCAGCTTCTACACCCGCTAAAGAGCCAGAAGTAAAACCTGAAGGACCGTCACCCATAATGACTTTTGAAAAAACGGAGCATGACTTCGGTACTATTAATGAAGGTGAAAAGGTATCCTATACTTATAAACTAAAGAATACAGGAGATGCTCCCTTGATCATTCAGGAAGCAAAACCATCCTGTGGATGCACGGTGCCTGAGTGGACAAAGGCACCCATACCGGTAGGAGGAGAAGGCTTTGTTAAAGCCGAGTTTGATAGCAAGGGTAAACCAAACGTTCAAAATAAGACGATCACTGTAACAGCTAATACTTGGCCTAAGCAAACCACGCTAAAATTTAAAGCCATGGTAACACCGGATGCCAGCGCATCGAAGAAGTAATTTTTTTTACGACTAGTAAGACATCCCAATCTGTCACGGGCAGATTGGGATGTCTTGTTTTAATACAATAACTTTAACGCCTCAATTAAAAATTCTATGATAAACGCGATTTTATTACAATTAGGAGGAGGAAACCCATGGTCTTCATTCATTTTCTTTGGTGCCATTATCCTGGTGTTTTACTTTTTCATGATCCGTCCTCAACAGAAAAAGGCAAAGGATGCCAAGAAATTTGTGGAGGAGATTAAACGAGGCGACTATGTGGTAACTATTGGCGGAGCCCATGGCCACATTGCTGAGTTGGAGGGTGATACGTTCATCCTCGAAGTTGAAAAAGGCGGAAGGATTCGCTTTAATAAATCAGCTATTTCGATGGAGTCGACCAAAGTTGCTGCTAAAAAATAACGTGAGTTTCTTAAACTCGATATTTGATTTTTTACGCTTCAATAAAAAAAACTGGAAGGCCGTAGTATTGTGTTTGTTTGCTGCTACAGTCTTTTGGTTTTTTAATGCTCTTAATAAAAACTATTCAGCCAACATTAATTTCCCGGTTTCATTCGATTATGACCGTGAAAATTATGTTCCAGTGAAATCCTTGCCAGCCGCTATCCGCATGAACGTAAGCGGATTGGGTTGGGATCTGTTCCGTAAAAGTTCCGGACTAAAAGTTCCACCTCTTGTTATTCCCTTAGAACGACCGACCGAAATTCGGAAAATAGTGGGGAGTACATTACCTGCCTTATTTTCAACTCAATTGGAAGGATTGCAGATTAATTTTGTCATCACGGACACCGTGTATTTAGACATTGACGAGAAAGTCAGAAAGAAATTTAGCTTGAAAGTGGACTCGGTGTGGCTTTATCTGAATCCGGATTTTGGTGTAATTAATGACATCACTCTTGTGCCCGATACAGTTTGGATAGTGGGGCCTGGAAAAATTGTAAATGCGCTTCCAGCCGTAATCAACCTCTCACTTCCTCAGAATAATATCGATAGTGATTTTATAGGCGAGGTTGAAATCATTTTCCCGAATGATGATCTCCTCAAACGAGACCCTCCCGTTGTTGAAGTTGCGTTTGATGTAGAGAAATTGATGGAGATCAACGACCGGGTGCAGTTGAAAGTGATTAATGTCCCTCCTTATTTACGTCCGGTTATCGATATACTCGAAGTCAATTGTACTTTCCGGTTACCCGTAAGTCTTGTCAACACATTATCGATAGATTCCCTCACTGCGGTTATTGATCTGAAGACGTTTACACCTGGAAGCTATCAAATTGTTCCACAGGTAAACGGACTTCCAAAAAATGCGTATCTCGTAAAAGTAGATACTGTTCATGTTAACTTTTGAGTATTGGAAAAACCTCTTCAAATAGGTATTACGGGTGGAATTGGTTCGGGCAAAAGTACAGTGTGTCGGATATTCAGAGTATTGGGTGTGCCGGTTTATGATGCAGACAGCCGTGCAAAATTCTTAATGGCCACCGATGGAATATTAACTTCGCAGATTAAGAAAGAATTCGGAGTATTGTCGTACCGCGATGATGAGGTTGACCGAGAGTTTCTAGCGCAGGCAGTATTTCAGGATAAAAAAAAGTTGGAACTGCTAAACAGTCTAATTCATCCACGTGTAGCACAAGACTATGAACGATGGGTAGGTGAACAAAAAAGTGACTATGTTTTGAAAGAGGCCGCCTTGTTGTTTGAAGCAAAATCGTACCTGACATTAGACAAAATTATTGTTGTACATGCTCCTGAAGAGTTAAGAATCAACCGCGTACTGCAACGTGACCCACATCGAACCCGTCCGCAGGTTAGCGATATTATGAAGAACCAGCTGCAGGATGAGGAGAAATTGAAGTTGGCAGATTTTAATATTGTGAATGATGAGAGCAGATTGGTAACTCCACAGGTTCTTGACCTTCATAGGTTATTTATATCGATGAAAAACAAGGATTGACGAATCCTTTCCCTTAAAGGGATTGCACTGTAGTAGGTAATCTGGATTCGGTATGAATCTATATTGAGCGATGCCTTGCAACTTGTTGAAACAGAATTATTGAGATTGAACAAAGTTTAGTAGAATAGACTATCCGGAGATTTCCGTGCTAGTCCCAATTCCTTCTCCCTTCATAATCCAGAAATTATTGTAGCCATCGCCAACTTGGATAGATAACTCTCCTAATGCCAACAAATCAAGAATAGCGAGGAAGTTAAAAATAAGAGCAATGCGGGTTTTGTACGTTTCTACAATGTCAATGAATGAAACGCGCTGTTTGGCAATCACTTCATTCATCAAATATTCTTTTTGATTCTCTACAGTGTACGGATATTGAATAATCTGGTGAACAGGTTTATTCTTATCTGCCTCATAACGTTTTAACACTTTTTCAAATACCGTCATCAGTTTGAAAAGATCTACATCCTGAAGTTCGGCTTCTACATTCGAGCTTTCGGCCAGGTGGCGCAATTCCTTCATCAGGTTCCCACGCTTCTCTTTCATCAGCTCGGTCTCTTCCATTTTATGAAGCGTTTCGATTACTGATTTGTATTTCTTGTACTCCAGCAGATGCTTCACCAATTCCTCTCGAGGATCGATTTCATTCCCTTGTTCATCTAACTGCGGCCGTGGCAACAGCATTTTCGACTTAATGCGCATGAGGGTGGCCGCCACCAAAATAAACTCGCTGGCAACATCCACATTTAACTCCTCCAGTTGATGCAAATAATCCAGGAAATCATTCGTGATTTTAGAAATCGGAATATCGTAGATATCCAACTCGTCCCGTTCAATAAAGAAAAGAAGAAGGTCGAAAGGGCCTTCAAAAAGGGAGAGTTTTACCTCAAAACTGTCGTGTGATGTCATGCTGAACGTACTGAAGCCAGAGAATTGAGGGGCAATTTAATCCCATACATGAGCATTTCAAATTACCGCAGATTATAAACCTCACCCCATCCGCTATTGTGCGTTATTCAAGCTTTGCCTCCCCTCTCCATTTGGAGAGGGGAAATTCAAAATGTTCAGAAAGCACACACTTGGATAGGGGTGAGGTACCTCCCGGAATTATCTATCTTTGTGTCTTGATTGTGTAGCAACGGTTGAAATGGAGATTTTAAACACTTATATTCATCTGTTGTTTTATTAAAAATACCTGAGAAGGCATGCTGATTACCCCCGGCCCGTTATTAAAAAAAATAAACTCACCCGATGATGTAAAAAAGCTTGATCAGGCGCAACTGGTACAGCTTTGCGATGAGCTGCGACAATTCATTGTTGATAATGTTTCAGTTTATGGTGGGCATTTTGGTGCAAGCCTGGGCGTGGTAGAGCTGACTGTTGCATTACATTATATCTTCAATACTCCGTACGATCAGTTAGTATGGGATGTCGGGCATCAGGCTTATGGACATAAAATTCTAACTGGAAGAAGAGATGCATTTCATACGAACAGATTGTACAGAGGTATTTCTGGGTTTCCTAAAAGAAGTGAGAGTGCGTATGATACGTTTGGCGTAGGCCATTCATCCACGTCAGTTTCAGCAGCATTGGGAATGGCTGCAGCATCCAAGTATTTGAATATTGAAGACAAGCAACACATTGCCGTGATTGGTGATGGTGCGCTGACAGGAGGTATTGCTTTTGAAGGGTTAAACCATGCGGGTGTATCGGATACCAACATCCTGATCATTCTCAATGATAACTGCATGTCCATTGATCCCAATGTTGGAGCACTGAAAGATTATTTGACTGACATCACTACTTCCAAAACTTACAACAAGCTTAAGGACGAAGTTTGGAATTTGTTAGGCAAACTATCTCACTTTGGAAAAAATGCACAGGAGATTGTTTCGAAAATAGAAAACGGTATTAAGTCAACCGTGCTAAGTCAAAGCAATTTATTTGAGTCCTTGAACTTACGATACTTTGGTCCGGTGGATGGCCATGACGTGAATCACTTAGTAAGTGTATTCAATGATTTGAAGACAATCAAAGGTCCTAAAATTCTCCATTGCGTAACCGTAAAAGGCAAAGGCTACGGCCCTTCTGAAAAAGGGAATGCCACTACCTGGCATGCACCTGGAACATTTGACAAGATTACAGGTGAGATTCATAAAAAGGTTGTTGATAAACCACAGCCCCCTAAGTATCAGGATGTGTTTGGCCATACGTTGGTAGAGTTGGCAAAGCAAAACGAGAAAATCATGGGCATAACGCCCGCCATGCCTTCCGGCTCTTCCATGAACATTATGATGAAGGAGATGCCCGACCGCGCCTTTGACGTAGGTATTGCCGAGCAACATGCAGTTACATTTTCTGCAGGACTGGCCACACAAGGCCTCATTCCTTTTTGTAATATTTATAGTTCTTTCATGCAACGTGCGTACGATCAGGTAGTGCACGATGTATGCATACAAAACCTGCCAGTTAACTTTTGCCTGGACAGAGCAGGGTTTGCCGGAGCGGATGGTCCAACACACCATGGTGCGTACGATATCGCCTACTTCCGTTGCCTGCCGAACATGATCGTTTCTGCACCCATGAATGAACAGGAGTTGAGAAATTTGATGTTTACCGCTGCAATCCCCAGAAAAGAAAAAGCATTTTCCATTCGCTACCCTCGTGGTCAGGGCGTAATGCCTGAATGGCGTACACCGATGGAAGCTATTGAAGTCGGTACGGGTCGTAAGTTGCGGAATGGTAATGAACTCACTATTCTAACCCTAGGTCATGTTGGTAATTATGCAGTTGAAGTGTGTGAGAAACTAGAAAAGAAAAAAATTCGGGTTGCCCATTTCGACATGCGCTTTGTGAAGCCCATTGATGAGAAACTTCTCCATGAAGTGTTTTCAAAATATAAGAAAGTGATAACGATTGAAGATGGTTGTGTGCAAGGAGGCTTTGGCAGCGCTGTGCTTGAATTTATGGCCGACCATAATTATTCGGCCGAAGTAAAAAGACTGGGGATACCGGATGATGTAATTGAACATGGCGAACAGAGTGAATTGCAACACGAATGCGGTTTTGATCCGGAGCATATTGAAAAAGCTGTGATGAATATGCTGGAGCCGGCAGGCAGGCCTGTTGTAAAGCATGCCTGACCAATCTGGAGTCTTTTACACTGACCAAGGAAAGGGATTCCCTATTTTACTTATTCATGGATTTTGTGAAACCCACGAAATCTGGAGTGCTTTTTCGAAAGAACTCTCAAAAGATTTTCGTGTATTAACTATTGACTTGCCTGGCTTTGGCAACAGCAAACTTTTGAATTCTTCGTTTTCAATTGCAGACGTTGCTTCGAACGTGCTCGAATGGCTGGGGGAGTTGCAAATTAAATCGTGTGTTGCCATTGGACATAGTTTAGGTGGTTATGTTACCCTTGCTATTGCGGAACAAGAGCCTGAAGTACTGAAAGCTTTTGGCCTTTTCCATTCTACAGCCTATGCCGATACGGAAGAGCGTAAACTTTCCCGGAACAAAGTAATTGAATTTGTATCGAAGCATGGTGTTCAACCCTTTATTGAATCATTTATACCACCACTTTTCTTTGATCAGTCAAACAAGCATATCCTACCACTTGTAAGGTTGGCTTTTCAGACCCCGCCTGAAACTCTGATAGCTTATGAACAAGCTATGCGTGACCGACCGGATAGAACAAATGTGTTGCAATTCTTTAAAAATCCAACGTTATTCATCGCGGGTGAGAAAGACACTGGAATAAGCCCGGAATCAATAAGAAAACAAGTTGGATTAACCGCGATAGGCACCTTGCATATACTGCCTGAAGCGGCTCACATGGGTATGTTTGAAGAAGAAGTCATAACCCTAAGCCAGGTGAGAGAATTCCTGATTAACGTTTTATCCTGATTTTGGACAAAAAAGGCAGGTTTTAGCCTTTTTCTATAAAAAGTGTATTAACTTGAATTTGCTTTTTTTCAGCAGAGCGAACCGTTCTGCGTTAGGTTTAATTGAAACAGGATTTTATATTTGTAATTAACACTAAAACCAAACCCTTACATGGAACCAGTTGTACAAGATTTCACTTCATGGAACCAACTAGCCCAAAATATTGCCTACGGTTGTTGGGCAGCATCAATTTTAATCGTACTTGGCCACCTTGTAAAGTTGTCCATGACGAAAGAAGCCAAAGAGAAGTACGATTATATTAATAAGTCGGAAATCAATTTGCTTTGGATTGCCTCCATTATTTTGGTTGTTGGTTGTTGCTTTTACGCGAATTCAAACGTTGTTGAATTAAGCGTGTTATGGGTTTTTGTGCGTTTGTTTACCACTATTTCTATGGGGCTCATTGTGGCACTCATTATTCAAAACCTGCTTAAATTCTATTATCCATTTTATGTTGAAAAGCGCTTAAAAGCTCTTCGTTATAAGCCACGGATTTCCCCCAAATCTGGCACAGCGATGAAGTTGTTAAGTGAGGAGGAAGAGGATGCCTATCTGGACGAAGGCATGCAGGCTGAAGAGAATCTATTCTCGATGGATTATGATGTGTGGAAGGATGAAGTAACAGGATATGTTAAAATTGAAAAATATGCTGGTCACCTGCATGCCGTGCAGTGCCCTGAATGTAACTATCAGACATTTAAAGTAGTGAAGGAAGAGATTTTGAAAGTGCCTACTGATATGGATGAAGGTGAATTAATGAAGCACTTCCTGTGCAGCTACTGTGGATATAAGGCCAAGAAGACTGTAACACTAAAGGCTGCAACGAAATTTGCAAATTCTACTGCTGCTACAGCTTAGCCGAAAGAATTATTATCAAAACAAAAAACCCCGCCTTGTCGGGGTTTTTTATTGCTTTAATTGTTTCAGCATATTTCTGTTGGGAGTTTTATTTGATCAGAATAAAACTTCATTCTTGTGTGGCGGCTATCCAATAGTACAATCTTTTCAATAGATGCTCGCTTGTGGTTGACAAATACCTCCAGGTAGTAATTACCCAGCATGTATAAATTTATCTTGTAACGATAATAGCGGATAGCCATTACGAAGGTTCCACGCTCGTAGAGCGCTTTTACCTTTTCATCAAGTGGATAGGCTTTAAATTCAGTCCACGGTATCATGAATTAAAGTTACTGAAAAAATAAAGCGCCTCAAATACGTGAAGGGCTTGCTATTATTTCAATTTTTCTTTATGTAAAGAATTAACGATCCAGCGCCAGTATAGACGATAAAATAGTCTCAACGCTTTTCGCATAAAAAACCGCGTTAACCTTTTCAAAATCATCGGTTGATCGATGGTAGTCAGGATGATCTTCTACACCAAAATAGAGGAAGGGAATATTTTTCTTATGAAAATTATAGTGATCAGATTGCTTTGTCCAGTTATTTCTGCCTGTAGCGGGGTCATCATGCCCGAATAAGAGTTTAAATTCCGCTGGAGTTTTTAGATTTTGGATTTTATTTTTAACCTCAGGATAACGGAAGCCGCCACAAGCATATAGTTCATTCTTTTCACTTCGGCTCACCATATCCAAGTTGACGTTCAATACAACATTTTCCTTTTGTAAGTCAAGCGTACTTACAAAATGCGCTGACCCGCGTAACCCCATTTCTTCTGCATCAAAAAAGGCAAAGATCAATCTGTGCTCGGGTTTGTGCTTTTTAAAATACTGCACCATTGCCAATAACGCGGCTGTGCCTGAAGCATTATCATCGGCTCCGTTATATACGGTATTATTCCGGATGCCAAGGTGATCGTAATGGGCGCTAATGACAATCGTTTCTTTTTTCTTTCCGGGAATAACACAAAGAATATTAACGCCATCCCCCGGTTGAACCAAACCAGAAGTTTGCGTAGTAGAGAATGACTGAACATAGTCTGGAACGAACGGATCAACTCCTGCTTTTTTAAGATGATCAATAATATACGTTCGTGCTTTCTTGTTGCCTTCTGTACCAGTTTTCCTTCCCTCCATATCATCAGCCGACAGTAGTTTCAAGTCAAGGAGAAGGGTTGCAGAGTCAAATGAATACTGTGCAGAAACTGCCTGAACGGTAAAAGCAAAAAACGAAATCAGGAACAATTTTTTCATTTGGTACGAGTAAAAAAAGCCCCTCCAATAGTTATTGGAATTTGGGGCTTGTTAGGGGGGTGAAAGACGGGGCTCGAACCCGCGACCTCCTGAACCACAATCAGGCGCTCTAACCAACTGAGCTACGATCACCATTTTAAGGACTGCAAAGTTAGACAGCCATCTATAAATAACAAAAGTGACGTGTATTAATCCCTGTTAAATAAAAGGCGTTTACCCAATTGGGCTTCATGAAAGGTGCCATTTTCATAAGCCAAATGGCCTGATACAATCGTATGGGTAACTTTGGATTGGAAGGTTGTCCCCTCAAAAGGTGACCATCCACACTTGGCCAAAATATTTTCTTTTGCAACTGTCCATGAACTATTAAGGTCAACCAGCGCCAGATCGGCAAAATATCCTTCCCGTATAAATCCTCTCTTTTCAATTTGAAAAAGTATGGCCGGGTTATGGGTCATTTTTTGCGCAATCCAGGGTAAGTCAATCTGCATTTGATGATAACCTGCCTGCCGTGCCGGTAGGAACTCAAGCATGGCGGTTAAACTGTGCTGAATAAGTGGGCCACCGGAGGGAGCAGTGAAATACGAATTCTTTTTTTCTTCTAACGTGTGAGGCGCGTGGTCAGTAGCGATTACATCGATTCTGTTTTCAACGAGTGCTTTGAAAACGGCCTCTTGATCATGTGCCGATTTAATAGCAGGGTTCCACTTGATTAACATCCCTAGTCTTTCATAATCTGAGTCATTGAACCAAAGGTGATGAATGCACGCCTCAGCTGTAATTTTTTTATCCTTTAAGGGAAGGGAATTGTCAAACAATGCAGTTTCCATCGCGGTTGAAATATGAAGAATATGAAGCCTGGTTCCGTGTTTTTTGGCTAGCCCAACAGCAAAGGAAGATGATTTGTAACACGCCTCCTCATTTCGAATCATTGGATGATATCGCACCGGCATGACTTCACCATATTTCTTCCTAAACTCCTCCGTATTTTTTCGAATAGTAGGTTCGTGTTCGCAATGCGTGGCGATGAGAAAAGGAACTTTTGAAAAAATGGCTTCCAATGTTTGAGGATCGTCTACCAGTAAATTTCCAGTAGACGAGCCCATAAAAATTTTCAAACCACATACTTTTCCAGAGTCCGTTTTGAGTATTTCTTCCAGGTTATCATTTGAAGCGCCTATGAAGAACGAATAGTTAGCAAGCGAATGTTGTGAAGCTATTTGATACTTGTCTTCCAGTAATTTCTGCGTAAAAGCGGGGGGAATAGTGTTCGGCATTTCCATAAAACTGGTCACGCCTCCGGCAACCGCAGCGCGTGATTCAGAAAAAATGGTTGCCTTGTGCGTGAGGCCGGGCTCCCGAAAATGTACCTGATCGTCAATGACTCCGGGAAAAAGATATTTTCCTTTTGCATCGATAATCGTATCTGCTGTACTGGATTGCAAATCTTTCCCGATCTTTTCAATGTATTGCCCTTTGATCAACACATCTCCTTGAAAGACCTTGCCTTCGTTGACTATATTTGCATTCAGAATAAGAATAGAACCCATACGGAATCAAAGTTAGTGAAATCCGCATGCACTAACGACTTCCTTAATAGATGAAAGAAGACTCAACCTTTGAACAATTCAAACTAAACCGGCAATTGCTGGATGCAGTACGTGATGCGGGATTCCACAATCCAACTGAGATTCAGAAGAAAAGCATACCTATTATTTTAGGAGGTCAGGAGGTTATTGGGATAGCACAAACAGGAACAGGCAAAACAGCTGCCTATTTATTGCCCTTATTGATGAAGGTAAAGTTTGCACAGGGAAACGATCCTCGAGCCGTCATATTAGTTCCTACAAAAGAACTCACGCTGCAAATTGCAGACCATGCCATGCAGTTGGCCAAGTATACCGACCTGAGAATTTTGTCTATTTATGGCGGAGTTGGAATCAAGGCTCAGATTGAACTGATTAAAAAGGGTGTGGATATCATCATCGCCACACCGGGAAGGTTTATGGAAATCTACCTGAAAGGAGAACTTCCTATTAAACAAATAAAAACACTGGTGCTGGATGAGGCCGATCGCATGATGGACATGGGCTTTATGTTTCAGTTAAGAAAAATTATTGGGGTGATTCCACGTAAGCGACAAAACCTTTTATTCTCGGCTACCTTTCCGGCTAAAGTAGAAGAGCTGTCAGCTGATTTTCTGGAGTTTCCAATCAAAATTGAAATAACCCCACAGGCCACCGTTGCAAAACAAGTAGAACATGAACTCTATCATCTTCCAAACCTGAAAACAAAAATTAACTTTCTCGAGTACCTGCTTAAGGATACAGAGGAATTTAATCGTGTAATGATTTTTGTACGAACGAAAGCGAATGCGGATAACGTGTTCAAGTATATTGAGCGTAAAAATCTTGCCTCGGTAAAAGTGGTTCATTCCAATAAAGGACAAAATACGAGGATCAACTCTGTGAACGAATTTAAAGAAGGTGCCTTACGCGTGCTGGTGACCACGGATGTTACCTCACGCGGCATTGATATAACAGAAGTCTCGCATGTCATCAATTTTGATGTCCCTACACTCTATGAGGATTATGTGCACCGAATTGGAAGAACAGGTCGGGCTTCACAAACAGGTAAGGCTATCACATTTGTAACGAAGGCCGAAGAATATCACATTCAAAAAATCGAAAAATTAATTCGTCAGAAGATCGCGGTTAAGGAACTACCACCTGATCTGGAGATCACTGAAACATCATTTGAAGAAGCCCAAGAGATGGCGAGGGAAATTGATCAACAAAAAAGAAGAGAAGATCCTACATTCAAGGGTGCGTTTCATGAGAAGAAACCATCTTAAACTATGATTTTATTTGAGTATGGTGATTACCGTGACTACTTCGCTAAAGAAATCATGGTAATCATTAAATCATAAGAATCATAGTTCAGACAGTTACCCGTTCATCGACAATAAGAACTCTTCATTATTGCGGGTGCCCTTCATTCTGTTCAATAATAACTCCATGGCTTCATTGCTGTTCATGTCGGCCATGTACTTGCGTAAGATCCACACGCGCTGAAGTTCTTCTTCTTTCAGCAGTAAGTCTTCACGTCTTGTGCCGGAAGCAGTAACATCAATAGCAGGGTATACACGCTTATTGGAAAGCTTGCGATCAAGCACCAACTCCATGTTACCCGTTCCTTTAAATTCTTCGAAGATTACTTCGTCCATTTTTGAACCAGTTTCAATTAGTGCTGTAGCAATGATGGTAAGTGAACCACCATTTTCAATGTTACGGGCCGCACCAAAGAAACGCTTCGGTTTGTGCAACGCATTAGCATCCACACCACCTGAAAGAATTTTTCCTGAAGAAGGAACGACCGTGTTATACGCACGAGCTAAACGTGTGATTGAGTCAAGCAGGATCACGACATCATGACCGCACTCGACCATGCGTTTTGCTTTCTCTAATACAATGCTTGCTACTTTTACGTGACGTTCAGCCTGTTCATCGAATGTAGAAGCGATTACTTCAGCCTTTACACTGCGCGCCATATCGGTAACTTCTTCAGGCCGTTCATCAATCAGCAACACCAATAGATAAACTTCAGGATGGTTTTCAGCAATGGCATTCGCGATGCTCTTCAATAAAACCGTTTTACCAGTTTTAGGCTGTGCTACAATCATACCTCGCTGTCCTTTACCAATTGGGCAGAACAGGTCAAGAATACGTGTAGACATACCATCAGGTTGTGAAGTACTAAGCTTCAATTTTTCCTCAGGGAAAAGTGGAGTGAGATACTCAAAAGCTACCCGGTCACGAATTTCCTCGGTAGTTTTTCCGTTAACGGATTCTACTTTTAACAACGCAAAATACTTTTCACCTTCTTTGGGAGGGCGGATGAGACCTTTAACAGTGTCACCGGTTTTTAATCCAAATAATTTTATCTGCGAAGGAGAAACATAAATATCATCAGGACTGGCTAAGTAATTGTAATCCGATGAGCGTAGGAATCCGTATCCATCCTGCATGATTTCCAGTACCCCTTCATTGCCGATTGAGCCGTCAAAATCTTTGATGTTTGGTCTTACCTGCTGGGGAGGTCTTTCTTCCCGGGGTTCTCTTGGCTCTCGCACTATTTCTTCCCGGTGTTGCGGATCTTGTCGGTGTTGGGGTTCTTGTGGAGGCGTTGCAGCGTTGTTCTGTTCTGGCTGTTCTTCAAAGCGCGGGACAGAAGAGTCGAAATCTACATTGATAGACTCCAGTAATTCATCAGAAGATAAATCCTTTTCCGGTTTAGGAGCAACATTAGGCGCTACATTTTCACGCTTGCGCGGACGCATCGTCCGGCTTTCGCTGGACGGTGTTGGTTTTTTACTGCCAGGAGCTTCTCCGCTCACAGCCTGCTCATCGAGGATTTTGTAAACAAGTTATTGTTTAGAAAGTTTCTTGGCGTTTTTCACACCCATTTGTTCAGCGAGATCTTTCAGTTCGGAAAGAAGCTTGACATTGAGATCGTCAATTGTGTACATAGTACTAAAAAGTGATTGCGTTAAGAGTTAAAGTTGATATGATGTTAAACTGGATGTGATTGAAATTACGGTTGAATGAAATTCAAAAAGAATCGGAACACGTGTTGCTTAATATTTCAGTAAGGCAAGGAGTTTATCTATATCGAGAGGCCTGTAGGAGGCCGATGACGATGCAAGTATAGGTCAAAATTGAATACAATCAAATATTTGTTGAGAAATTGTTCGGTAAGAAAACCGTCAGTCCGGTCAAAAAACTAATTTTACAGACACTTTAGATAACAACACAGTATGCTTCAGGTTGCCTATATACGCGAACAACGAGAGAAAGTAATTGCCGGCCTCAAAAAAAGAGGGTTAAAGGACATTGAAGAACTTTTGGCCAAGGTGATCAAGTTTGATGATGACCGAAAAGACCATCAACAAAAGGCCGATGATTTAAAAGCCAAATCAAATCTTGAATCAAAGAGGGTAGGAGAACTTATGAAAGCAGGCAAAAATGATGAAGCAGACACTATTCGTGATTTAGTATCGAAAGACAAGGAAAAGATTAAAATATTGGAGCAAGCTCAACAGGAAAGCGAAGCAAGTCTGAAAAAGTATTTATATAAAATCCCTAATGTCCCGCACGAAAAGGTACCGGCTGGAAAAACACCTGAAGAAAATATTAATGTGTATCAGTACGGTGAAGTACCGCAATTACATGCCGAGGCACTGCCGCATTGGGAGTTGATTAAGAAATATGACATCATCGATTTTGATCTGGGTGTTAAAATAGCAGGAGCTGGATTCCCTGTTTACAAGGGAAAAGGCGCAAAACTTCAACGGGCATTAATTAATTTTTTTCTGAACGAAGCAGATCAAAAAGGATATAAAGAAATACAACCGCCCATTGTGGTAAACGAGGCTTCGGGCTACGGAACCGGTCAACTTCCGGATAAAGAAGGGCAAATGTATTTCGTAAATGAGGATGGATTGTATTTGATCCCCACAGCGGAAGTACCCATTACGAATTTGTATCGCGATGTAATGGTGAACGAGGAGGAACTCCCAATAAAAAATGCTGGCTATACGCCATGCTTTCGCAGAGAGGCAGGAAGCTGGGGCGCACATGTGCGCGGCTTAAACCGACTTCATCAATTCGATAAAGTTGAAATCGTACAAATTACGAAACCAGAAGATTCTTACCAGGTATTAGAGGAAATGAGTCTGCATGTTCAGGGACTTCTGGAAAAACTTGAATTGCCCTATCGCAAACTTCTTTTGTGCGGAGGAGATATGGGATTTAACTCAGCCATGACGTACGACATGGAGGTGTTTTCTGCTGCCCAACAGCGGTGGCTCGAAGTAAGTTCAGTGAGTAACTTTGAAACTTTCCAGGCAAACCGGTTAAAACTCCGCTACAAGAATAAAGAAGGAAAGACTCAATTATTGCACACACTTAACGGAAGCGCATTAGCGTTGCCAAGAATTGTGGCAGCTATTCTGGAGAATAATCAAACAGCGGAGGGTATTAGAATCCCAAAAGTGTTGGTGCCATACACGGGATTTGAAATGATTAACTAAGAATAAATTCAAATGTCTGATGTAAACATACGGGTTGGTACAAAACAGGATTTACCTTCCGTGCTTGAACTTGTTAAAGAACTTGCTTTGTATGAACGCGCCCCTCACGAAGTGACCAATACGGTTGAGCGAATGGAAAAAGATGGTTTTGGCCCTCATCCTATTTACGGACTTTTTGTAGCCGAAAATGAAAAGGGCATTGTAGGAATTTCTATTTACTATTGGAGATACTCGACCTGGAAAGGGAAGCGATTGTACCTCGAAGATATTATTGTAACGGAAAAAGAACGCGGCAGCGGAATCGGTAAATTACTTTTTGATCGTACGATGCAACATGCAATCGATGAGCAATGTTCGGGTATGTTGTGGCAGGTATTAGATTGGAATGAGCCGGCTATTAACTTTTACAAGAAATATTACAGCGCTAAGCTAGATGGAGAGTGGATTAACTGTAGTCTGGAAATTGATGAAATTAAAAAAATACTTCAACAATAAGTTTGTTTCAAATTTCTTCCAGTAACGTACGGAAGGCAACATGCTTTCCAATAAATTTTTGCCGGTGTTCTTCTGCCATGGCGGGGCCAAAAACTTCGAGATATTGTACAACGAGTTCTAACGAAGTGGCAAAATATTGTACGCAATATGAAATCGTACCATCATTATTGTCGTGGAGAACTTTGTAAAATTTGTATTCAACAAACATTCCTGTGTTTAAAACATCGGGAATATGCTTGGTTTTCATCCAATCAATCCACACTTGTTCAATGTCCGTGTCAATACCAATGGTAACGTTGTATAGAAACATGATCAAAAATACGTGGTTTTAAATATTTTTAACCTTTTTTGAATAGGCTTGTTCTAACGAAGTGAAAAAATTACTAATCCTTATCCTCAGTCTGATCTCCAGCGTGGCGTGGGCCCAGCAAATCGCTATTCGCGGACGAGTTTTCAATAAAATTGGCAATGAACCTATTCCCTTTGCCAACATAATTGTGCAGGGGACATCCCTAGGTACCCAAGCTGATGAAAACGGGAATTATATAATCTCCGAGTTGCCTGCGGGTCTCTATAATATAGAAGCCACGTTTGTTGGATTTAAAAAATTGATCGTATATGAGATACAGGTAACGAATGCGCGGGCTGCTATTGTCGATTTCGCTATGGAGGAAGAAGCCCGGAAACTTGACGAAGTAACTATTACCTCCAGCAATACTTTTAGTAAGTCAGATGAATCTCCACTTTCGTTGCGCACGATTGGAACTACAGAAATCAAGCGAATGCCCGGGGGCAACCGTGATGTTTCAAAAGTAATTCGCTCATTGCCCGGAGTGGCATCGACACCATCATTTCGAAATGACATTATTATTCGTGGAGGATCTCCGAGCGAGAATACATTCTACCTGGATGGCATTCAGATACCCGTGATCAATCATTTTCAAACACAGGGATCATCTGGAGGGCCCGTAGGTATTATTAATGTTGATTTATTACGTGAAGTAAATTTTTATTCGGGGGCCTTTCCGGCAAACCGGGGAAACACCATGAGTTCTGTATTTGATTTTAATTTAAAGGATGGCCGTGACGATAAATGGACAATGAATGCTGTTGTAGGCGCATCCGATCTTGGAGTTACGGTGGAAGGCCCGGTGAGTAAAAAATCCTCTCTGGTGTTTTCTGCCAGACGATCGTATCTCCAATTTTTATTTAAACTATTTAACCTGCCTTTTTTACCCGTGTACAACGATGTGCAGTTCAAGTACAAGTATAAACTGGATGATAAAAACCAAATTACCTTGCTGGGTATAGGCGCCATTGATGATTTCACCCTAAATCTGGATGCGCCTGGTAATGCAGACAATCAAAAAGATAAGGAGGAAGCTGAATATATTCTAAATGCACTCCCAACGTCTGAGCAATGGAATTATACAATCGGGGTAAAGTATGAACATTTTAGGAATAGTGGGACAAGCTCAGTTGTAATGAGTCGTAACGCACTTAATAATTTAGCGATAAAGTATAAGGACAACGATAGTTCCGATCCCAATAATCTCATTCAGGATTACAACTCCCGCGAAACCGAAACGAAATTACGACTGGAAGACTATCAGGTAAAAAATACATGGAAACTGAAT
>JANNQJ010000440.1:0-14672 GCA_031400675.1 Cyclobacteriaceae bacterium | reverse complement strand
ATCACGGGCACGGTTAGTTCCGCTCCAGCATGATATCCAAACCCAGGTTTGTTGCCAAACGTAAAATCGGCATTGGCCACATCCCAACTTTCGTATTTGCGGATAGATCTATCGAAGTTTCCGTAATTAATTTTATGATCGAACCCATAAAAAATGAACCCACCTCCTTTTATATCAAACTCAACTTTTCCCGCCTTCAGCATGATCACTAATTCCGCAGGAACAAAAATTGTAAAGTTTGGCCCGATGAGCGGCTCTTTGCTTTCAAACGGTAAATCTTTCAGATTAAGTCCAGACATGCGGTATAACGATGCACCCGTTTCAAGTGCAAGAAAGTCGGTTAGGTTAACACCTATTCCTCGAATGGAGAATGGGCTAATAGGAGTTGAGAAATATCCATTCTTTGGAATGAAGTACGAGAATGATAAACCGAATTGCTGCGCCTGAGCTGAGCTTGAAAGCAGAATAGCTATAATCAATAACTTCGCGGCCCTGTGCCGCGATCTCCTTTTAAGTTCATCTAAAATGGGATGCCGGAACAGGTCCTGCAAGGAGTAACAAAATTTCTGTATCATTTTTTTGAATTATAGTCTGAGTATAATTTTTGAATATAAGCCTTGGCAAAGTTCAAGTCATCTTCTTCTTGAACTCCGTCTTTCCGTAAATATTGTTTACCCGGATTGTCATAGATGAAATACAGTTCATTATCGATATAACCGTAACCATCATTGAATATGTACATAACAAAGTCATTTGTTTTATTTCCAAAAAGATCTTTGCTGAAAATGAAATCCGGAGAAGGCGTAGCGAGCTGACCGAGTAATGTATTAGCAATGTCTGTTTGGTTACCCATTGTATGTACTACCGAATCTTTTTGAATGGCACCACCTGTCCACACCATGGGGATGTGGAATTTTTCTTTCACGTCAGATTTCTTTTTGCCCGGCAGTCTGTGGCCATGGTCGGGGGTGATTACAATCAGTGTATTTGCCCACCACGCTGACTGTTTTGCTTTTTGAATAAACTCTCCCAGGCTCTTATCAGCATAATAACAAGAGTTCATATACTTCGAGGGTTCATCTTGACCATCAATAACCGTTTTCATGGGCACCTTAAATGGTTCATGACTGCTCAGCGTGAGTACTACCTTAAAGAATGGATGATGTGTAGTATCAATTTCCTGAAAAGTTTGATCATATACATATTGGTCCGCCACTCCCCATTTTGAATCATCCAACTCGTCCGGAAAATCATCAACTGATGTAATGTGGGTGAACCTTCCATCAGTTAAATAAGAGCGGTAATTTGCAAAATCAGCGTCACCACCGTATACAAAAGAACTTGAATAGCCTAAAGGTTCAAGGACGGTACTGAGGAAAAAAAGTTTTTGTGTTTTTTGCGGAAACTTAATGATCGATCCTCTTGGTTGGGGAGGATAAGAACTTAAAATACTCACCAATCCCTTATCGGTGCGGTCACCATTGGCATAGAAGCGATCAAAGAATACTCCCTCCTTACATAAGGCATTTAAGTTGGGCATGATACCTGGTCTTCCCCCTAAAGGTTCAATTACTTCAGCAGTAATGCCTTCTAAAATGATCAGCAAAATGTTTGGCCTCGAAGTGTTGAGGATATGATAAGTCGAATCATTTGCTGAATATAGTTCTTGAAAGTATCGATCGGTTAATTTTTTATCGAAATAGTCTTCAGGATATTCAATGGCATTATCGGTTTGAATACTGTACAGGAAATTCCAGGTTACATTAATACCTGCATGATTCGCAAAGGTCTTTGTAGGATGATAATACACCATACTGGGATTCATGGTGGCTGTACTATAACTTCCACGAATGGGCATGACCATAGAACCTGTAACCAATAAGAGTATGGCAAATGATTTCCAGCCTGATGCTTTTAGAGAACTAACATGAGATGCTAGAAAACGAAAATAAATCCAACAGAATGCGGAGAATATAAGAACAGCAATAACGATCAGCCATACGGCCAGCCAAGGTTCAATTGTTCCGGCTGCTTCTGACCCCATATAAAAGAGGGGAGTGGTATTCATGCGAAAACCCCAATGGCGATAGAGTTCCAGATCAACCATGACAATAATCGCTGACATTAATAAAAATAAGCTGGTGACGCTATGCGTGATTAATGAAAGGGCCCGAGAAGAATGAAGTGAAGAAATAGCCAGAATCAATCCGTAGATCAGCATGAAGTAGCCTGTCATGCTCATATCCATCTTCATGCCATAGAGTAAACTTTTTAATATTTCAATAAAATTTAACTGCGAAGTAAATTCATAATTGTAGCTCATGAACACGGCCCGCACAACCGTGAAAAATGCCATCCAAAATATAAAAAGTAAAATGAACAGAATAAGCCTCTTGCGCATAGTGCGTAAAGATAGGACTGTTAGATTTAATTAAAATATTGTTAAAATTAAGGGAGTAAATTTACCCTCATGAAAAACATACAGGCCATTGCATTTCTAAGTATCATGATAGTTGGTTTTTCCTGCAACTCAGGAAAAGAATCTGCCGACATGGTTATCCTTGGAGGAACGATCTACACCGTAAATGATAAGCAGCCAACCGTAGAGGCTGTTGTAGTCAGGGACGAAGTTATTGAGTTTGCCGGAACGGAGAAGGAAGCCCGTGAATGGATTGGTGACAGCACACAGGTTATTGACTTGCAGGGTAAAACAATGACTCCGGGTTTTATTGAAGGTCATGGGCATTTTTTTGGTGTTGGATATTTTGAGTTGGATCTGGACCTAACGAAAGTAAAGAGCTATGATGAAATAGTGACAATGGTGCGCGATGCGGCCGGAAAAGCCCAACCGGGTCAATGGATTTTAGGAAGAGGCTGGCACCAGGACAAGTGGGAATCAAAACCGGAGAAAATGGTAAAGGGTTTTCAGGTTCATGATAAGTTAAATGAAGTTTCTCCTGATAATCCGGTGATGCTTGAACATGCGAGCGGACATGCTATTCAAGTAAACGCAAAAGCAATGGAGATTGCCGGGGTTAATCAGTTATCAAAAGAAAATTTGACTGCCATGGAGTCGGAAGGGGGCGAGATAATTCGGGATCAGAATGGAAATCCAACAGGGATATTTAATGAATTAGCGATGAGCCTGATCTACAAGTATGTGCCAACAGCTAGTGATGAACGCGATTTCCAGGCAATTTCATTGGCAACAAAAGCTTGTTGGCGAAATGGTATTACCAGTTTTCATGATGCAGGTGCAACCCGAAGAAATATTGAACTCTTTAAAGAAGCAAAAGAAAACGGAACACTCGGTGTCCGGCTTTATGTGATGCTTGCTGGTGATGACAAGAATATGGTGAAGGAGTGGCTTAAAAAGGGACCCGAGATAGATGAAACACATTGGTTAACGATTCGATCTATTAAACTTTTTTGTGATGGAGCCTTAGGATCAAGAGGCGCATGGTTACTTGAATCTTATACCGATCGTGCAGATTTTTTTGGAATGGCCACACTCTCTATGGATACAGTTCTGTCAAGATCTCGTGCAGCATTAAAATCCGGATTTCAGGTTTGTTCACACGCCATTGGTGATCGGGCCAATCGTGAAATTTTAGATCGCTATGAAACAGCCTTCAAGGAAAATCCAGATGTAAAAGATCATCGCTTTCGCATTGAGCATGCGCAGCATCTTAGCCCCAATGATATTCCGCGATTTGGTCAACTGGGTGTAATTCCAGCGATGCAAGCTATTCATATGTCAAGCGACAGACCTTGGGCGATTGACAGGTTAGGCGAAAAGCGAATTAAAGTTGGAGCCTACATGTGGCAGTCGTTGCTGAAGTCGGGCGCTAAAATTGTAAATGGTACCGATGCACCGGTTGAGCCCATCAATCCTATTCCTTGTTTCTTTGCTTCTGTTACCCGCATGACATTGAAAGGAGAACCCGTAGGAGGATATGAACCCGAAGAAAAAATGACACGCGAACAAGCATTACGTTCGTATACGCTTGATGCAGCTTATGGCGCTTTTGAAGAAAATATTAAGGGTTCAATTGAACCAGGTAAGCTTGCTGATTTTACAATTTTCTCTTCTGATATCATGGCAGTTTCAGATATGGATATTTTAAAGTCTGAAGTGATGATGACGATTGTAGGAGGGAAGGTGGTATTTGAAAAGAAATAAAAAAGTCCTGACGGTACCGTGAGGACTAAAGTAATTTTAAGAGTATTGTAATTATCCTTTAATGAATTTCTCAGCTTTTTTGCGTAGCATTTCACGATCGGAAGTAATAGAAGGATCGCTGTAAATATGCTGTGAAAGCTCAGCTACAATTCCTTTCTTATATCCCATCTTCTCTGCGATATTTTCACAAAATACAATTTCACTTTTAAATACCTGCCCGTCCATTTTCATCATTTGAATGAGGTAGTACAGGTGTTCAAACTTCTCGTCAGAGGTAAGCGCACTCATGTTCGTGATCGGCTGAGGATTGCTGATCATCTGTGCGACATCTTCTTTTGATATGCCGTTGGCCTTCGCCACCATGTGAATGAGTTTTGACTCTTTCTCTTCAATTTTGCTGTCGCTGGCGGCAAGGTTGATAAGAATGTTTAATTCTGTTTTTTTATTGAATGGCATATGGGGTGTAATTGAGGTTTTAAATCTAAATTTTTTAAATAACCTTTGAAATATAGCGAAAATTACGATGTTTTGATATTCAAACAAAAAATACATGATCGCAACAGGGATGCAACCTTGGGCCAAAGCTCCGGTCTTTTAGCCAAATAATGAATTTATGAAGAAGGTTTTAATAGCATTTTTTATCTGCATCACGGGTATCATTCATGCCCAGCAATCGGAGAATCGAAATGTAGGGTCTTTCAAAGGCGTCAAAGTATCGGAAGGCATCGATGTATATTTAAAAAAGGGTAGCAAGGAGACTTTGCGAGTAGAAGTTACCGGTATTAATCCAGGCGATGTTATAACGGAAGTTTCAGGTGATCACCTAAAAATTCACATGCAGGAAGGCCGCTACCGCGATCGCACTGTTAAAGTATATGTTACGTATGTAGAAATCGATAAACTTTCTGCCAGTTCAGCCTCTAATATTTTTGCCGAAGGCCCTATTAGAACAAAATCGCTGACACTGAGTGCTTCCAGTGCTGGTACTATTGATATACAGATTGAGGTGGAAGATTTGGAAGCGAGTGCTTCCAGTGCGGCCGATTTGGAATTAAGGGGGAAAGCCAAAAATGTGGAGATTGATGCCAGCAGTGCTGGCGAAGTTGATGCGTATGAACTGACTGCGGAAGTTGTAGAAGTGGACGCAAGCAGTGGAGCTTCGGTAAAAGTACATGCTGTGAAGGAAATTGATGCACACGCCAGCAGTGGAGGAAGCATCCGGTATAAGGGTAATCCCGAGCGAAGCAATACGGACTCCAGCAGCGGAGGCTCCGTAAAAAAATCCAACTAAAAATAAACCCCATTCGTGGGGTTTTTTGTTACTTGAGGTATGAACGCATATCTCGTGGGTACCAAGAGCTATTGGGTCATCCTGTTCGTAATATTTCTTCGCTATTTTATAATAGCTGCCATTGCATTTGGTATTTTCTATTTACTGAAAAGAAAATCATGGCAGTTTAAAAAGATCCAGGCTAAGTTTCCCGCTGGCAAAGATTATCTGAGAGAGATTCTTTATTCAATCCTCACGGCTTTCATTTTTGCAGCCATTGGGTATATCGTATTTCTTACACCCCTCAGTACGTACACTCGGGCGTACTTCCACATTCAGGAGAGAGGAGTAGGGTATTTATTTTTTAGTGTGCTGTTAATAATCTTAGTTCACGATACCTATTTCTATTGGACGCACCGGTTGATGCATTACCCACCGGTATATCGTTGGTTTCATAAAGTTCATCATCTGTCAACTAATCCATCTCCCTGGGCAGCCATGGCTTTTCACCCGTTGGAGGCAGTTGTGGAGGCTGGTATAATTGTGGTTGTCACTTTCCTTTTCCCGGTTCATCCGCTGGCTATTGGTGTTTTTTTGTTATTCATGATGCTTTATAATGTCTACGGTCATCTTGGATATGAACTTTATCCAAAAGGTTTTTCAAAAAGTTTCATCGGAAAATGGATCAATACTTCTGTCAATCACAATCAGCATCACCAATACTTTAAAGGCAACTACGGATTGTATTTTCTTTTTTGGGATAGGATGATGGGAACGATCCGCTCGGACTATGACCAACAATTTGATACGATTAAATTGGCTGGGCTGCGGAAGAACTGATTGCTTTCCTGCCCGCTAAAAATATCCCGGGCAACGAGCTACAGGCTACTATCAGAAAAAAGAGAAGTGAAAATGCAATCGCGATATCCGTGTTAATGGCCATGTAAGGAGCCAGAACTACAAAAGTCATTTCGCGTGCACCAATTCCTCCAATCGTTAATGGAATAATGGTAGCGACTGAAGAGGCGAGAAAGGATATGATGTATTCAATCAACAAATGCGTTACGGAAAAGCCCTTCAACAACAATAGTGCACTCACAACTTGTAATAACTGGGCCACTAACGATAAGAGTGAAGTCCTGATAAAGGAGTCTTTGAAACTTTTTCCAATCAGTGTTAATGCAAAGTAATGTACGGGATATAAAAGCAGCGCTGTTAATCCGATACACAGTATAATAAGCAATGAAACTTTTGGATGAACGGTGTAAAGAAGTAACATCAGGAGAATTAAAATAAGCGCACCCATGCCACTGATACGATCAAACAGGATGGCGCTGAAAAGTCGTTTGACAGGGGTTTTGAATTGGTTGTTTAATGCGTAAATCTTG
The DNA here is from genome assembly GCA_031400675.1 of Cyclobacteriaceae bacterium. Classification (GTDB taxonomy): domain Bacteria; phylum Bacteroidota; class Bacteroidia; order Cytophagales; family Cyclobacteriaceae; genus UBA2336. Next base: position 7,831 of record JANNQJ010000440.1, on the reverse strand, counting down.
TATCCGTCTCCGCCAATACCACCTGGTAAAAATAAATTGTAAAACATGCCTTTATAATACAACGCAGTGTTATACGAATTGCCTAACGACAGTCCGATATTGCTAAAAAATGTTGTGAGTCTGTACGCACATACAATCTTGGAGAGGTTAAAGAACACAATACCTCCAACGATGTACAACGGGGAAATTTGATTCAGCAACTGAAAAGCATCTCCGAAATTAATTTTTTGAGATACCCACCAGATTGCCAACCCACTGAAAACAACTTTAATAAGCCATTTCCACAGATTCTTCTTTTGATTTTTCTCCAATGAAGATTTCTTTAATGTTGTAGGTTTTCTTTCCCTGGGCTTCGTAATAAATGCGAATGATCAACTCGGCAATCAGCCCAAATGTGAGAAATTGAATTCCAGCCAGTAAAAGCGTTACGCCCAGTAATAACAATGGCCTGCCCCAGATGTCTTCGCCCATTATTTTTACGATCAGGAGATAACCATTGATCAGGCCTCCAGCTAAAAAAAGAACTATACCAATAGGTCCAAAGAAATGTATTGGCCTTCGAAAATATTTTTGAAAAAAGACCATTAGGATAAGATCGCTCAGTACTTTGAATGTACGGCCAAGTCCGTATTTTGATTTACCATGCACTCGTGGATGGTGCGTAACGTTCACTTCGGCAATTTTTCCACCTTGCATAACGGCCAGTATGGGTATAAATCGATGGAGCTCACCATACAATCCAAGATTTTTAGCGATATCTTTCGTAAAAACTTTTAGTGTACAGCCGTAATCGTGCATGTGAACATTGGTCAGGTTCCGAATGATGCGGTTGGCAATCTTGCTCGGTATTTTACGGAATAGCATTCCGTCTTGTCGGTTCTTGCGATTCCCTGCAATTACATCCCATCCTTCGGCTATCAATTTTTCAAGCATGAAGGGAATGTCCTTCGGGTCGTTTTGCAAATCTCCGTCAATCGTAACAATAAAGTCCCCGTTTGCTTCGTCAATTCCAGCTGCCATCGCAGCGGTTTGGCCATAGTTTCGATTAAGAGAAACAAGCTTTGTCCGGTGATCAGCAAAAAGTTTAATGTTATGGATGGTCCTATCAGTAGAGCCGTCATCCACCAGTATTATTTCGTATTCGTAGTGGTTAAGGGCACCGGCAATACGGGTTAGCAAGGGCTGAATATTGTCTTCTTCGTTGAATACCGTTACGACAACAGATAGTTTCATGCTACCACAAAGGAAATTCTTTGGTGTTGCTCAGTCTTTACAAGCAGATTAAGATTTCATTAAGATAGGTTCATACGCTGTTAACTTACGCACTGTTATTTTAAATTAACATTGTGGCATGAACCGTAATCTCTTCATCATCTCCCTTCTTTCCATTCTTGTCTTCTTCGCAAATATTTGGGGCCCCTCTGTGTATATTTTAGACGAAGCCAAAAATGCGGGATGCGCGATGGAGATGTACCAGCGTGGCGATTGGGTTGTACCCATTTTTAACGAAGCATTGAGAACCGATAAGCCGCCTTTGCATTATTATTTTATGAAGATCGCCTATTCCACAATGGGGGTAAATCCTTTTGCGGCTCGCTTTTTTTCATCGGTGATGGGCATGTTGCTGATTATTACGGTATACATTTTTACACGTAAATTTTTGAATGAGACAAGTGCCCTGGCGGCAAGTCTGATCTTATTATCCTCCGTCCATATTACGATTCAATTTCATTTGGCCGTGCCCGATCCTTACCTGATATTCTTACTCGCCCTCTCAATTTTCTTGTTTTATCATGGCTTCAAATCAGGAAAGAGATTAAGTCTTATGGGGAGTTATGCAAGCGTGGCCTTGGCTACATTAGCAAAAGGACCTGTGGCAATCGTCTTTTATGGATTGATTGTTCTTACTTTCCTGCTTGTAACGCGTTCGTTTTCATGGAAAGAATTACGCAGACTTTATGTACCACAGGGGATACTTCTATTCTTTTTTTTGGTATTGCCCTGGTATGTTGCAGTGGGTATTGAAACTGAAGGTGAATGGTTGAAGCAATTCTTTTTCAAGCATAATGTTGGAAGGTTTACTTCTACCATGGAGGGACACCGGGGTTTTCCATTGGCATCCTTTGTTATTCTCATATTGGGTTTAATGCCCTTTTCTTTCTTCTGCCCGCAGATGATAAAGAGCGTATGGGAAGACAGGCAAAACCATTTCTTACTTCTTTGTATGATTGTGGTGTTGGTAGTGGTCATCTTCTTTTCTCTTTCAAGAACGGTTTTGCCAACCTACATAGGACCAGCTTTTCCATTTTTTGCCATCCTGCTTGGATATTACTGGTCAACAATTGTAAATAATGCGGGGAAGCCAAGGTTGCTTACTAGCGCCATTGTATTTGCTTTTTTCGCAGCTGCTATGCCTGTGGCGGTGTGGTTTGGACTAAGAAGTGACCCTTCTTTAGCATCCCTTTCCTATTTGTGGATTTATTTTCTGCCTTTAGAGATAGGTGCGATTATTGCGATTTTCTTTTTAGCGAATCGGAAACTTAAGGCGGCTGCCATCGCGTACGTGGGTTCTTTCATTATCTTCGGACAACTGTTCTATTATATTGTATTTCCCCGAGTTGATGACACCAATCCTGTAACGCAAAGTATTTCAATCGTTCAAGCAGCCAGCACTGTTTCATGCTACCAAAACATGAACCCCGCCTTTGTTTTCGGATTGAAGCATTCTGTCCCTAAACTTAATGACTGGTCTGATGTACGAGAATTTTTACAAAAACCTGGCTCTGTTGTTATAACTGAAAAGAAATCATTAAAGCAAATTGGTCGTGCTGAGTATAGCATTCTCTTTGAAAAGAAAGATTTGTTTGAAAACCCTACAACGGTGGTAATAAGTGCTCCGCATTAACGGGCCGTGAGTGACCTGGTGCTCAGTCTTCTAACCTTTTTGTCTAAACGGATTCGTATTCTCAGCTGAAAGTCCGACCACGGAGGTTGCGGAGCCGTTCGGATGGATTCCCAAACGATTAATGTAGTTGCACTTCCAAGAACTGCTCCTGCTGCTACATCCATCAAAAAATGCTGAAGCAGATATATTCTCGAATAGCCTACCAGTAACGCTATCATTAAGAGTAAAATATTCACTGACCTTTTATTGATGATTAGCGCAATAAATAGGGCTAAACAAAAGGCAGTGGTTGTATGCCCCGATGGAAAGGAATGAACGCTATGAACATTTATTCCTGGAACAAAGTACAGTAACTCATGGTCTATAAAATTCTTAGGCCGTTCAAAGCTCGGAAAAATTACTTGTTTGAGAATACTGACCAATACACCATGTGATAATCCAATAACGGCAGCCGTAAAGGCATACTGGAAACGGACAAACAGCAATACGATTATAATTGGAATAAATATTAACCCATCTCCAAGATTCGTAACAACGGTAAGAAGTGTATCCAGAAAAGGAGAGTGACGTGAATTTATCCAAAGCACGTCTTGCCCTTTTTCAATGACTACGGATAGGATAAAGAGTACTGATATTGAAATGATGTAAAGCCGGTATGTACTATTTTGAATGAAAGGAGAATGTATCAGCTTCACAATAACAGTTTTTCAAATTTAGCTTAGGCGTGTAAACTGAACGTGAAGGTGGATTGAATCCGCGATTAAGAAAATACGAAGCGAATTTTATCCGGATTAACAATTCTTTACTGATAGGTAAATTTCCGTTAATATTTAATCTCTATATTGATTTTTACCCTGATGAATCTAATTTGTTTAAATTTTTTAATTTATAGGTTCATTTTTGACCCATAATCATAAAAAATTATACATTTGTAAGTATAATTAATTAAAAAAAACCACTTACTTATGGCGCATTTACGATTCCGGGCTCTCGAACAGCTCAGCAGCCGTTCAAAAATTCATGTTGAGATGCCTTCGGCTAAAGCTTCCGATTTTTTTGGGGAAAATGTTTTTGGGGTTGAACAGATGAGGGCAACCCTTGCATCTTCCGTGTTTAAGCAAGTTAGTCAGTCGATCAAGCATGGTGAAAAAGTGGACCCCGTTACAGCCGATGCTGTAGCAGTGGCAGTAAAATCGTGGGCACTGAGCAAAGGCGCTACCCATTTTACCCATTGGTTTCAGCCCCTGACGGGCGGAACAGCCGAAAAACATGATGCTTTTTTTGACGGAATTTCTGGGATCGAAAAATTTAAAGGCGGTGAACTTGTTCAGCAGGAGCCAGACGCATCTTCTTTCCCAAGTGGGGGTATTCGCAGTACGTTTGAGGCACGCGGTTACACAGCATGGGATCCCTCTTCGCCTATGTTCACGTACGGAAAGACCTTGTGTATTCCTACCATTTTCGTTTCCTATACGGGGGAAGCACTGGATACAAAGACTCCCTTGTTAAAAGCACTCCTTGCAGTTGATAAAGCGGCCGTAAAAGTTTGTCAGTTATTTGATAAGGACATTCAAAAAGTAAATGCTTCGCTAGGTTGTGAGCAGGAATATTTTGTAGTAGATGAGGCGTTGTACAATGCCCGTCCTGACTTAGTAATGGGTGGAAGAACCGTGTTTGGACATTCCCCTGCTCGCGGTCAGCAGTTAGAGGATCACTATTTCGGATCCATTCCTCCGCGAGTTTACGACTTCATGAAAGAATTTGAAATTGAAGCGTGGAAACTTGGCATTCCGGTGCGCACCCGTCATAATGAAGTGGCTCCAAGTCAATTTGAAGTGGCTCCCATGTTTGAAGAGGTTAACGTAGCCAACGACCATAATCAGTTGCTAATGGATATCATGGTGCGTGTTGCAGAAAAGCATCGTTTGAAAGTCCTTTTTCATGAAAAACCTTTTGCAGGATTAAACGGAAGCGGTAAACATAATAACTGGTCGTTGATTACTGATACCGGTGTCAACCTGTTTGCACCATCGAGCAGTGCACGTGATAACCTGATGTTTTTAACATTCTTCGTTACGACTGTAAAAGCAGTTCACGAACATGCTGATTTGTTAAGAGCAAGTATTGCCACAGCAGCAAATGATTTTCGTCTGGGTGCGAATGAGGCCCCTCCCGCAATCATGTCAACTTTTATCGGTTCACAGATGAGTGCGGTGCTGGACGAGCTTGAGAAGAACGGAAATATCAAGATTGAGAAAGGCGACAACATGTACATGAAGCTGGGTATCGACCGTATCCCGGAAATTATCCTCGATAATACTGACAGGAACCGTACTTCTCCTTTTGCTTTTACAGGGAACAAGTTTGAGTTCCGAGCTGTAGGGTCAAGTGATAACTCCGGTACTGCTATGACTGCTTTAAACTTGATTGTAGCCGAACAGCTTTGCCATTTCAATGATGCGGTTGAGAAAGAGGTGGAAAAAGGAACTGAGAAACGCCTTGCAATTGTAAATGTATTGAGAAAATATATTAAGGAATCGAAGGCAGTTCGTTTTGAGGGCGATGGCTATTCTGATGAGTGGGTTAAAGAAGCAAAAAAGCGCGGGTTGTCAAATATTACGAATAGCGTAAGGGCCATCGATGCATACCTTTCTCCTAAGTCGGTGAAAATGTTTGAAAAGCATGAGGTACTTTCTCATAAGGAGTTGGAGGCTCGTCAGGAAATTAAATTGGAAAGCTACATTAAGAAGGTGCAGATAGAAGCACGTGTGATGGGTGATTTAGCCATGAACCACATTATTCCAACGGCCATTGCATATCAAAGTAAACTCATAGCCAATGCAAATGGATTGAAAGGACTTAGTATCGATAATAAAGCCGTAGTTAAGACTATTCAAGAGATTTCTGGCTACATCGAAACCATTAAAACCGGTGTTCGAGAGATGATTGAAGAACGGAAACGCCTTAATAAGATTACCGACACACATAAACGGGCGCTGGGATATTGCGATGACATCAAGGAAAAATACTTTGATAAGATTCGTGATGCCGTTGATGAACTCGAATTATTAGTAGACGATGAGGATTGGCCACTTGTAAAATACAGGGAACTTTTGTTTCTTCGTTAAGTAATTTACCTAAACCTATGAAAGGCGGAAAATCGAAAGGTTTTCCGCTTTTTTGTTTCACCATCATCAGCGTGATTATTCAATCATGAAATCATAGTTTAAGACTATAGAGAATCAACCGGAACACTGTTATCAAGAAGTTTAAGAATAGCCTCCCTTATTAATTCCGGATTGCTCCATGGAACGAAATGATTCATATTTTCCTTGAGCACTAACTCAACAGGTGCATTGGTTATCATTTTTTTTGCAAAGTCGGCATTACCGGGCGGGACTAAGGAATCTTTTTTTCCGTGAATAGCCACTACAGGGCATTTTATTTCTTTCCACAACGGAATCATATTCTCCAATTCAGGTTTTAGCCGATAAATTTCTTCATTGGAGGCACGAAAGGAGCGAGGTAAAATCCAACTGAAGAAGGGAGTAGCAAGCGGAGCTCTGAACCACGTTTCATTTGGTTCAAGCTCAGGATCAATGGATGCAGCAACCAGAACTAAACCATCAATTAAATCAGGGTAGTCAATTGCCATATGCGCAATTACCGGTCCTCCTAATGAATGCCCGATAAGAATAACAGGTCTGTTGTTTTTATATTTTTCCAAGATTGGCTTTAGTGTAGCTGCTTGTTTTTCAAGGGATGGTTCAGCTATTCCAAAGTTAGAATGTCCAAACCCTGGTCGATCTGTAGTAACAACGAGTGCCTGGTTTGTTAAAGCAGTATCTGCTAGGAAATCAATGAAGGCACTTAGTGAGCCGGGCGATCCGTGTACAAATACTACTAACGGATTATTTTCATTGCCAGCTTGTGCGTAATGGATGGTGTACTTCCCTGATTTGTAATGATGCTGGCTTCCGTTAATTTTCTTTGACTGAAAATATTCATTCACTTCCTTCTCGCTCATCCGGAAAGTCATGCAGGAATGAAAAGAAATCATAAGAGAAGCAAAAAATAAAACGATAACGATTATGCGAAACCTGCCTGACCGGTAGGCAGGTCTTCTTTTCACGATTTTTGACAGGGTCATTTAAGGTTTAGAATTTTTTTGTACTGTTGTGCGTTCAGTAAAATTTCTGAGGCCTTCCTAATTTCCTGATCGTATTTAAAGCCCACTTCAACACTTCCTTTTTCAAGATAGTAACGGGATGCAATATCTTCTTCCAGAAGTTTCTTGATTTGATCTTTATACAGTTGTAACTCATTCTTTTTGCTCTCTTCAATCTTAGCCTGAATTAAATCAAGTTGTGGTTTCAACTCAGCATAATATTTTTCACGTTTCACTTCACGATTTAGTTCGTTCATCTGCTGATCGAGGTAAGAAGTGTATGAATAATTTTTACCCTTCATCCACGTTAAAAACTGCGCATACTCCTCATTGGTAAGGGAGAAACTGCGTGGGTTTGCAATGGTAGGATGATTGAAAGCGTATAGCGTTGCATAATCAAACAGAAAGCCTGACTCATACAACTTACGCGCAATAGAATGAACTTCCTGCGATTGAGTTTTTACATCCGGATCAATTCCACCTCCGTCATACACAACCCGGCCAGATGCTGTTTTAAATGATTGCTTGATCGAGTCAGGGATCGTGCCAACACTTCCGTCATCTCTGCGATGCGTATAATCCAACACCTGAATACACCGCCCGGTTGGGGTATAGTACTTAGCGGTCGTTACTTTAAGTTGTGAATTGTAAGAAAGTGGTCTGCTCACCTGCACCAAGCCTTTGCCATATGATTTCTCACCGATGATGACAGCACGATCGTAATCCTGTAGCGTGCCTGCAACAATTTCTGCTGCCGA
>JANNQJ010000439.1:0-10724 GCA_031400675.1 Cyclobacteriaceae bacterium | reverse complement strand
GCTGAGGGAAGCGCTCGAGGACGGCGGGCGGCACGGCAACGCGCTCGCGGCGGATCAGCGACTCGATCTGCAGGGCGTTGGCCACCGATTGGCCGGCGAAATGGTTGTTGGCCACGACGTAAAGCTTTTGGCTGGATTGGGCCAGTCTTGCTATCCGCGCAAGCCAGCGGGTGAGCTGCTCGGCCGAGTAGAAATGGTCGGAACGCGTCTCGGGCTGGTAGTTGCGCCCTTCCAGGCGAACGTAAGCGATGGGCGAGGTGACATGCTCGGTTGGGGGCATGTTTTGGTTGAGCTGGGGCTGGTCGATGTTGCAAAAACCGATGCCCTGCGCATTTTTTAAATCCTCTCTTCGGTCTTCAACATCCAGGGGATGCATTTCCAGCGCAGCTGTATAGACCACGTGCCTAGGTCCTGCAAATTCTTCGTGGAGATTATGTTCGCGCAATACGTGGCATACATCCTGACAAAGAAAACATTCAATGCATTTTCTGAATTCCTGCACACGATCAATATCGCTTTGCGCCATGCGCCATGTACCATCAGGAGCATCGGGGGGGCGAGGCTTAAACTGTTTTATCTTTTTCTTAATTCTATAGTTAACTGAAACATCGGTCACCAAATCTCTGATTACCGGAAAGGCTTTCATCGGCTGGATGCTCACCGGTTTATCTCGAGGCATGTCGCCCATTCGGGTCATGCACATGAGCTTCGGATGACCGTTGATTTCCGCAGAGCACGATCCGCACTTGCCAGCCTTGCAATTCCACCGTACGGCCAAATCATTCGCACTCTCTGCCTGTATCTGATGCACCGCATCCAGTACTACCATTCCTTCAGTAATCTCAGTTTCATATTCCTGAAATTGTCCTCCGTTAGAGTTCGTTCTCCAGATGTTGAACTTGAATTTCGGCATTACTTCATTTCATTTATGATGACTTGTAAGTCTTCCCGCAATTTCTGTTTCGGAACTTGCTTCACAATCATTTTATCATTTTCATCTTTTCGGATGCTAATATTTACATTCCCGAATTCCTCACTCTTATCAGGAAAGTCTTCACGAAAATGACCACCACGACTTTCCTTGCGTTCGTTCGCTGCCTTCGCGATTGCTTCTGCTACCGTGAGCATGTGCTTTAACTCAATGGCAGTGTGCCAACCCGGGTTGTAACCGCGATTGCCACCGCATGCAATAGTCTTCTCTTGCTCCTGAAATCCTTCAATATGCTTAATGGCTTCTTCCAATTCATTTCCAAGGCGCACTATTCCCACAAGATTCTGCATCATGTCTTGCAGACTGGATTGAAGTTGAAAAGGGTTTTCTCCTTTAGCTTCTCTTTCAAAAGGCGCCAGTGCCCAGGTAGAAATTTCTGAAAGCTGTTTTTCCGAAACTTTTACAGCCTGATTTTCCTTTGCATACTTCGCAGCAAATTCACCAGCTCGTTTACCAAACACAAGCAAGTCGGAGAGGGAGTTGCCTCCTAATCTATTTGCCCCGTGAAGTCCTGCCGCGCATTCACCTGCCGCGAACAAACCCGGTGTACTGGTCATCTGTGTATCGGCATCAACACGTACGCCTCCCATAATATAATGTGTAGTAGGACCGACCTCCATCGCTTCCTTGGTAATGTCCACACCAGCCAGTTCTTTAAACTGGTGATACATGCTAGGCAGTTTTCGCTTGATATGCTCGGGAGCATTCGAAATTTTTTCTTTTATCCAGGCGATGTCCAGAAACACCCCACCATGTGGAGACCCTCGTCCCGCCTTTACTTCGCGGTTGATGCATCGCGCTACGTGATCACGTGTTAATAATTCGGGAGGGCGCTTTGCATCTTTATCACCTTGTGTGTAACGCCATCCTTCTTCTTCATCGGTAGAAGTTTGTCCACGATAATTTTCCGGGATGTCATCAAACATAAACCTGCGCCCCTGGTTGTTACGCAACACTCCGCCTTCACCACGCACGCCTTCCGTAATCAACAATCCACGCACACTTGGTGGCCACACCATCCCGGTAGGATGGAACTGAACAAACTCCATGTCGATAAGCTCTGCACCAGCATGATACGCCAATGAGATACCGCCTCCGGTACAATCCCAACTGTTGCTTGATATTTTATAAATCCTGCCCATGCCACCTGTGGCAATGATCACAGCTTTTGCCTGAAATACTTTGAAGAGTCCTTTCTCCCGGTCGTATGCGAAGGCACCCACTACTCTGTCACCTTCTTTTAGTAAATTAACAACAGTATACTCCTGGTAGATGTCTACTTTTTGATGGATGGCATAATCCTGTAAAGTGCGGATCATTTCCAATCCTGTACGATCACCCACATGTGCGAGGCGTGGATATTTATGGCCTCCAAAATTTCGTTGTAAAATCTTTCCGTCTTCGGTTCTGTCAAATACTGCTCCCCACGCTTCCAACTCACGCACACGGTCGGGTGATTCTTTCGCGTGCAATTCCGCCATGCGCCAATTGTTTAAGTACTGACCACCTCGCATGGTATCGGCAAAGTGTACTTTCCAGTTATCACGATCGTCAACGTTGGCTAATGCTGCTGCAACGCCACCTTCTGCCATTACAGTATGCGCTTTACCTAACAAGGATCTGCAAATTACCGCGACTGACACACCAGCACTTGCAGCTTCAACAGCGGCCCGTAATCCGGCACCACCGGAGCCGATCACCAATACATCGTGGGTATATGTTTCGTAGTTCGCCATTAAAATATTCTAAAGTCAGTCCAAATGCCCATAGAGCAAAGTCGCACGTACACATCGGCAAGCATGACTCCGAATAAACTAAACCATGCCCAGTTCATGTGGCGTTTGTTCAGGCAACTGGAGCAGTCGTATATCTTTTTCTGAATGGGTGATTTTGAAAGCCGATCCTTAATCCCACCAACAAGATGCCGGAAAGAGTGACAACCAAATGTGTAGCCGCCCAAAAGTGTAGCATTGAGTGCTAACACCAATGTTCCTACACCCAAGCCAAATGTCTTTTCGCCTGTAACAGGATCGATGAACCACATCGCCTTAAAGGCATCATAAGCCAGAACAATCACAAACAGAATTGCCAGGTATAAAAAGTAACGATGAATATTTTGCATGATCAACGGGAAGGAATTTTCTCCACGATACGCTTTGCGTGGTTCGGATACAGCACATGCCGGAGGATCAGCCCAAAATGATTTGTAATATGCTCCGCGATAATAGTAGCACGTGAACCGCATACCACCGGGCGCCCAAAGAATCAAAAGGGCAGGAGAGAACGGTAACACCATTGGCCACCAAGAGGGCTTTGGTCCAAACCAACTGTGAGGTGAACTACCAAAAATTTCAGGTGAGTAAAACGGAGAGAGATAAGGGCCTATTGCATAATGCTCGCCCTGAAAAGCTGCCCAGGTAGCATATACAATGAACATCGACAGTCCTAAAAAAACAAAGAGTGGTTTAATCCACCATAAATCTTTTCTCGCTGTTGTAAAGACTGCCATCAAAAATACTTGAAATTATTTGTTGTTAATTTTTCTATGAGATTAAAGAAAAATAAAACGAAAAGCAACTATCATAAACTGCTCTATTTAAAGTGATACAGAAAAATTATAGTAGCGGTAAAAGCAGGTTTTGGATTGTCTTTGATCTCCAACGCTACATTCATTTCAGTTTTGGATATGCTCCGTAAGTTGGTTAGGGCTTTCAGTGTTACACGCAATCGCACCTCCTGATTAACCAGCACTGGCTGGTTGAATTTCAGGTTTTCAATACCATAGTTTACCAACATTTTAAAATTATTCACTTCGGCTACTTGCTCCCATAAGTGGGGTACAAGCGACAAGGTGAGATAACCATGTGCAATTGTACTCTTGAACTGACTTTCAGTTGCTGCTCGCTTTGGGTCAATGTGAATCCATTGATGATCCAATGTAGCATCGGCAAATAAGTTGATTTGCTCCTGGGTAACTTTCAGGTAATCTGAAACACCCAATTCCTGCCCAACAAATTTCTCAAATTCCGCGTGGCTATTGATGATAAGTTTTTTCATGCAATGAGTCTTGTTTAAAAATAGAGATTTTTAAATTCATAGCATACGATCAAAAACAACAATTATGGAAAATTACTACCTTTGAGTACATGTCTCGGGAAAAAATTCGGAAAAGCAAGATCACTTCATGGTTGCTGAATGTAGCTCTGGTGCTAAGTCTGTTTGCATTTTCGGGGTTTAACGCTGCGCCTGGTATAACCCAACGTACTTCAATTGCAGAATTAGTTACCACTGTTCGGGCCAGCAGCACACGTATCGTATCATTTAAAAGCGTTTGCCATAGGCTATCTCTTACGTTTCATCGGACAGTAGTAAACTTTCAGCAAGCTATGTTTCATTATACACAGTCTGTTAAAATTTTCTTTCGACAAAATTCAAAAGGACATATTGGTGATACCATCACTCAACCCTTTACTCTCCCTCAGCGCATTCCTTCTAACGCACCCGAGGACGCTTTCATTCTGTAAGGGTTAATTCCTTGCCACATTGTTGGCACTCCATTTTACTTTTTGAAATTTTTCCATGTGCTAACAAGCACACCAACAATTATTTACTCGGAATGAAGATGTTTAAAAAATTAATAAGAGCATTGTTTCTTATGCTCCTCATCTTGTTGGCACTATCTGGTATTGGAATGGGTGCGATCTTCCAAACCCGCGAGCGATACCGCGATAATGAAATCAAAATAGAGATGATCGACAAGAACAGAAATGAAAATGAAGAGCAGCTTGGGGACCAGATTCAAGTGAAAAGTTGAAACATAAAACAATTAGCATAACCTGTTATAAAATCTGGGTAAGTAGATATTCCTTTTTGTTGAAGGTAAATGATGTTTCCACAGACAATCCCATCAACTTTTGACCAATAGGAGAAGCTGCTGAAATCGCAAAGTAGGTTTTATCATTAATTACAAACTGCCCGGCACTGATAGCGATATAAAAGTTACCCTGGTTGGTAATTACCAAACTTCCTATTTTAACGGATTTAGATTTCTGATCAGGAGAAATTTGCTTAAGCATCTGTTTCAACTTTTTGGATTCGGCTAATTGTGCGCTGTTGTTTTCAATTTCCAGCTGTGCCATGGCACGTCCGGTTTCATATTTATCGCCTGCACTGCTCTTGGTTTCTTCGTTAGCAGATTGTTGAGCAGTGTGTATAGCTTCCTGCGATGCGGTAATACGTTCGTGAACGTACGCGAGGCAATGGGAGTGGAGTTGGTGTTTTAATGAGGTCAACGCTTTTCTTTCTTGCCTACGTATTTCACTCCGGCTAAAATCTCTACGTCCAGATCATTATCTGCCGGAACGATGGGGCAGGAATATCCATCACTGTAGGCGCAATATGGATTGTAGGCCTGGTTAAAATCAAGCATGATTGTATTTCCTTCGGTTGGAATCGATAGTTCAATGTACCGCCCCGCTGCGTATGTTAATTTTCCATTCGTTAAATCCGTAAACGGAAAGAATAAATAGTTCTTGTACTTATCCATAGCCATCAGCATCTTCGATTGATACACTGGCACCTCAAATGTTTTACCCTGCAATGTAAACTTCAGCGTACCAAACGTTCTATACTCCTTTGGCACCTGAGAAGATGTTTGCATAGGAAAAAATGACTCGACATCTGTAACCGTAAGAATTGCTTCTACTCGGTACTGCAGATCGACCGGAAAAAACTCATGCTTCTTAAAACGCTTCAATGCTTTACCCTTCAAAGGAGAGGTTTTCGCATGCCGATACTCGTTATCCAGTTTTTCCTGGAATTTCGAGATATCAATTAGAACAGAATCTGTTTGTGCTACAGAACACGGTGCGGCCAATACGAATAATACAATGAGTAATTTTTTCACGACCTAAAAATTGAGCCTGCAAGGTAGGGTTTTCTCTCACGCTAATTTCGATTGAGTTGACAAGTACCGGCAGCCGGAAACAGGGGATATATTTCTAACAAAGTCCCGAAATATGATTACCTTTGCAGGTTCCCTTGATCGCCAAAAGCCATTAGGTAGACTTATAGGCCGCTTTAAAACCTCCTATTCCTCCCTTTTGCAATTGTATAACCTGTAGGAACGCTCGATTTGAACTTATTTCGCATAAACACGTTTTGATAACCGATGAGACAATTAAAAATCGTTAAGCAGATTACGAACAGGGAAAGCCAATCCCTGGATAAGTATTTACAAGAGATCGGAAAGGTAGATTTGATTACCTCCGACATGGAAGTAGAATTGGCAAAACGCATTCGCGAGGGCGATCAGATCGCCCTTGAAAAGCTGACTAAAGCCAACTTGCGCTTTGTGGTGTCAGTAGCGAAACAATATCACAACAACGGGCTTACATTGGGTGACCTGATCAATGAAGGAAACCTAGGATTGATTAAAGCGGCCAAACGCTTTGATGAAACACGTGGGTTCAAATTCATTTCGTATGCGGTATGGTGGATTCGTCAATCGATTATGCAGGCACTTGCCGAACAGTCGCGCATTGTGCGCCTCCCGTTAAACCGGGTTGGTTCATTGAATAAGATTTCAAAAACTTTTTCAGATCTGGAGCAAAAATTTCAGCGTGAACCTTCTGCCGATGAATTGGCAGAAGTACTGGACTTAACACCGGAAGAGATTACCGATAACCTGAAAGTGGGCGGTCGCCACGTATCCGTGGATGCACCCTTTGCCAACGGAGAAGAAAACAATTTGCTGGATGTGCTCACTAACGACAGTGAAGCGACACCTGATTCAGGGTTGATGATGGACTCGTTGCGCAAGGAAGTACAACGTGCACTTTCCACACTCACCCAACGAGAGTCAGATGTGATGTCATTTTATTTCGGATTGAACGGAGGACACGCCATGACGCTGGAAGAAATAGGAGAGAAGTTCGGATTGACACGTGAGCGTGTTCGCCAAATAAAAGAGAAAGCTACGCGCAGGCTAAGCCACAGCTCAAGAAGCAAAACGCTGAAGTCGTATTTGGGATAAGAAATCTTACAATTATTGATAAGATGAAACTAGGGATCGCTAAATAGCATCCCTTTTTCTTTTTTTTGAATATTGTGATGTAAAAAAAACAAACACACTATTCTGTAACTATAAAAATTTCTCCAAGAAGGAAAAGCAACCACAAGGTAACCCCTACAATTCCAATAATCATCCCTGCTTTAGCCAGACCACGTTTTTCACTTTTCAAACCAATCGCACTTAATATAACTCCTATCATTAATAATGGAGGAGGAATTGCCAATATCATGATCATCCCGATTATCGATGTAACAAATCCAGCAATAGCAAATCCATTTTTTCTTTTATCTCCTTTTTTTGTATCATCTCTTTTTGTCTTCTTTTTTCCTAAGTCGAGCTCATCAACTTTGCTATTATCTAAAATTGGTGATAGAGATAACGATATATCTGTTCCCATGTTCAAAACTTTCTGGTTTTTAACCGAATGAAACTCCTTCGAAATACTTGCGGATAGATTTTGCTTCGGTACTGAAGAACAAGTTGAATAGTCACTAGCCACGTTACCTGATGGAGTGGTGGAATTCAAAATTGTATCATAACTCGAAGAAGCACTTTTTAGCGAATAGCTATTGAAGTAATATGGGTATTTCTTTGTTGAGCAGGCTAAATTAATTAAGCACGCAGATAGTATAAACAGAAGTATTTTCAATTGTAGCTTGGGCATAATATTGATTTACGTTCCAATTTTGAAACTTCAACTCCAAGTTAGGTGCTATTTGTTAACTTTAAAAACTCCTCCGTATCGCAATTTTTGTTTTATTAGATTGTTAAACAGATTGTGGTGCCACCGAGTAAATCAATGACTTAAATGTAATTAAAACATACTATGATCAATCAGAATAGACGCGTGGCAATTATTGGAGGCACCCGCATACCCTTTGTAAAATCATTTAAAGAATATTCGCGTACTACCAATCAGGAGATGCTCACGGCTGCTCTACAAGGGCTGATTAGTAAATACAAACTGGACGGTAAACTTTTGGGCGATGTGGCCTTGGGTGTGATTATGAATAGTTCGTTCGACTGGAATCTGTCGCGCGAAGTCGTGTTGGGCACTACGCTTGATCACTGCACTCCTGCTTTTAATGTGCAACGCGCTTGTGGCACCAGTCTGGAAACCATTAACCTGATTGCATTGCGTATTGCATCGGGTCAGATTGATTCAGGCATTGGTGGTGGAAGCGATAGCAACAGCGATCTTCCCGTGATGGTGAAACGAGAATTCGCGTGGAAACTCATTGATCTCAATAATGCAAAAACAGTTGGCGAGCGCCTATCCCGCCTGGCGAAAATTAAATTCAGTGATTGGAAGCCAGTATTCCCTAACATCGTTGAACCGCGTACAGGTATGTCAATGGGCCAGCATACCGAGAAGATGATAAAGGAATGGAAGATCACACGCGAAGCACAAGATCAACTGTCGTATGAAAGTCACCAGAAAGCAGCAGCAGCATACGCAGCAGGCTTTTACGATGATTTAATAACAGAATATAAAAACGTGAAGCGCGATACGATTGTGCGTGCAGACACAACTGTGGAAAAGCTGTCCAAGTTAAAACCCGCATTCGACAAGAGCGGTCAGGGCTCACTTACGGCCGGTAACAGCACGGTCTTCACAGATGGTGCAGGCGCAGTATTACTTACATCAGAAGAGTTTGCGCAAAACAACAATTTGTCTGTCCAAGCCTACTTTGCCGATTGCCAGTCTGCAGCCCTTGACTTCGTGCAGGGTGCAGGCCTGTTGATGGCGCCCACCGTAGCCGTTGCTCAGCTCTTGAAAAGAAACAACCTCAACTTGCGGGATTTTGATTTTTACGAAATACACGAAGCTTTTGCCGGGCAGGTTTTGTGCACATTAAAAGCCTGGGAGAGTGAAGAATATTGTCGCAAGGAATTAAATCTCAATCAGGCGTTGGGATCGATCGATCGAGCAAAAATGAATGTGAAAGGAGGAAGTGTGGCGCTGGGTCATCCCTTTGGCGCAACAGGAGCGCGCGTGGTCAGCAACATGGCCAAGATGCTTTCGCAGCACGGCAAGGGCAGGGGATTGATTTCTGTTTGTACAGCGGGAGGGATGGGAGTGGCTGCTATTATTGAAAAGTAGCAGCAAATTGCCTTAACATTTTTGCCGGCATCCCATCTCCGGAAAATTTAATTTTGAATCCAATAACAACTCTATCCTCGTATCTTTTATTTGATAATATATGAAACTAGAAAAAGACCTTAGAGCACCCGTTTTTAAGCTCAAAGACATTTTTGGAAGAACAATTGACCTGAATGAATATAAAGACAAAAAAGTTTTCATTGGCTTTTTCAGACATGCCGGTTGTCCCTTTTGTAACCTGCGGGTGCATGCCTTAACAAAGGTTCATGAGGAGCTGAAAATCAAAGGGTTAGAAATGATTTTCTTTTTCGAATCGAAAGAAAACGTTTTACTCCGGAGTATCTTTCATAAAGAAGTATCTCCCATACCGCTTATATCTGATCCTGAGAAAAAATGGTATGATGCATACGGGCTGGAGAGTTCAGGATACAAATCTGCTGTAAGCCATATCACGTCATTCGTTCAAACTGCCTTTAAGGCAAGTTCCCTTGCCGTACCTATTCATATGATGGCTGATGGCGAGTCTATAAAAACCATGCCCGCAGAATTTCTACTTGATAAAGGTCTTGTGGTAAAGCAGGTGCACTATTCGGAGAGACTTAACGATAGGATGAATATAGATACTATCAGGAAGTTTGCGGACAGCTGAACTTTAACCTGAAATTTACTCGAGCTAATACTGATTTTCCAAACCTTGTACCCGATATCGTTTGCATTGATTTTTTAAACTATTTGATACCCTAAATGGTTAAAATTATGTCGGAAAAGGATACTTTAGCATTGTTTTATGGAAGATTCAACCCTTGCTCAATACATACCTATTGCACTAATGTTTATCGTGGCAGTTGGGTTCATCGCCACCACCATGTTGGCCACCCATCTACTCGGCCCGAAGCGAAATACGAAAACAAAACTTGAGGCTTTTGAGTCTGGTATTCCATCTATCGGAAACGCGCGTATACCCTTCAACATCAAGTACTTCCTAGTAGCTATCTTATTCGTTTTATTCGATGTGGAAGTCATATTTATGTATCCCTGGGTTGTGAATTTTAAGGAACTAGGGATACTTGGATTTATTGAAATGGTATTATTCATAGTCACCTTGCTGATTGGTTTCTTTTATATAGTTAAGAAGGGTGCATTAACATGGGAAGAGTAATGCTAAGTAAATGAAGATATAAAGGGTTAGGGTATATAGGTAATAGGGATATAACCTTATAACTCTTACCATCAATAAAAAACATGGAAACATTAGCGAACGGGATTAAGATTGGTGAAAAACCAGAAGGGATGGAGGGTCATGGCTTTTTCGCTACCAGCCTCGAAAAAGTGGTTGGCATGGCACGCAAGAATTCAATCTGGCCATTACCCTTCGCTACCTCTTGTTGTGGAATTGAGTTCATGGCCACGATGGGGGCTCATTATGACTTAGCTCGTTTCGGATCAGAACGTTTAAGCTTTTCCCCGCGCCAGGCTGACTTGCTAATGGTGATGGGGACAATTGCAAAAAAAATGGGGCCGGTGTTACGGCAGGTGTATGAGCAAATGGCAGAACC
>JANNQJ010000438.1:0-20220 GCA_031400675.1 Cyclobacteriaceae bacterium | reverse complement strand
AAACTGGCCGGTCATCATTCGGCTTTGAACTTTAAAAGGTAGATCCGTCACACAAAGAGCATCTTGCATTCCAATTGCTTGCCCTAATTGGCACATGTACTTGAAGGTGGGGAAATCAAGGCTGGCCGGAGCAAATATGATATTGGTAAAAATCCATTCCACATTAAAGAATGCCACGATCGTCAAGATCACAACCGCCAGCAATGCACGAATTACATGCCACCGCAATTCCTCGAGGTGATCGAGGAACGTCATTTCTTTCTCTTCACTCATTTTTCCCCTCTTTCAATTATGCGTACAGTGGAAACTTCTTCATGAACGCGTGAACTTTTCGCTTCACAGCTTTCAGATTACTGGCGTCTTCAGGTGCCTTCAATGCTTCATCAATCAGGTCAACCACTTTCACAGAATCTTTTTCTTTTAGTCCACGCGTAGTAATAGCTGGTGAACCAATGCGAATTCCGGAGGTAATGAAAGGTGATTGCGTATCGAATGGCACCATGTTTTTGTTGATGGTGATGTCTGCTTTAATCAATGATTCTTCAGCCAGTTTTCCGGTAAGTTTTTTCGAACGAAGGTCAATCAACATCAAATGATTATCGGTTCCGCCTGAAATAACTTTGTACCCTTTTGCCATAAAAGCGTCCGCCATCGCTTTAGCATTTTTTGTTACCTGAACAATGTACTCCAGATATTCGTCTGATAATGCTTCCTGAAAGGCAACTGCCTTTGCAGCAATTACATGCTCAAGGGGTCCGCCTTGTGTGCCAGGGAACACACCTGAATCCAAAATAGATGTAATCTTTCTGATTTCTCCCTTCGGGGTTTTCAATCCCCAGGGATTTTCAAAATTCTTTCCAACTAAAATCATTCCTCCGCGCGGTCCGCGTAGAGTTTTGTGAGTTGTTGTCGTTACAATGTGACAATATTCCATCGGGTCATTCAGTAACCCGCGTGCAATAAGCCCAGCTGGGTGTGAGATATCTGCAAGCACCAGTGCCCCAACGGCATCAGCTGCTTCTCTCAGTTTTTTGTAATCCCAATCGCGGCTGTACGCAGACGCACCACAAATAATCAATTTGGGTTTTTCACGCTTCGCAATTTCAATTACGTTGTCAAAATCTATTTTTCCGGTTGCTTCCTCAACACCATAAAAGGATGGTTGATACAGTTTCCCTGAAAAGTTAACAGGAGAACCGTGTGTTAAATGCCCCCCATGAGAAAGATCAAATCCCAAAATTTTATCACCGGGCTTTAGCACCGCTAGCATCACTGCAGCATTAGCTTGTGCTCCCGAATGAGGTTGCACATTTGCCCAGTCAGCACTAAAAAGTTCTTTCGCACGATCGATGGCGATCTGCTCAATTTCATCCACTACTTCGCATCCACCATAGTATCGTTTGCCGGGAAGGCCTTCTGCATACTTATTCGTAAGCACAGTCCCCTGGGCTTTCATTACCGGTAGTGAAACAAAGTTTTCAGAAGCAATGAGCTCAATGCCGTTGTTCTGACGTTGCTTTTCTTTTTCAATCAGGTCAAAGATGACTTTGTCTTTTTTCATGAGTAGAGCGTGTTGAAATGAAAGGCCAAAAATAATCAGGATTTTTGGATTAATGGATTAACAGGATTTTTGATTGCCTGACCTAGATATCATCAAAACCGGATAACATCCATGTCTAAAGGTGTGTAGCCAAGGTGGCGACTCATGGAAAGGATTTGACCTTTATGGTGAAACATGTGCGTGACTACATGTGTAAACAATTCAAGAGGTGTTACACTGATATCCTTCTTTACCCACTTAACCCAATCCGTGATTACCTGGTCGTTATTTGAAAAGGTTGTTATAAATTCTTTCATCATCAGGTCCATTTGATCGTAAAGTGGTCTGATCTGTTCTACCGTATTCAATGAATCAACTTTTCCGTAAGAAACGGACTTCTTGAGTGCATACTCGGCCAACCAATATAGGCTTGCATTTGCAACATGAACCAGCAGGTTGCGAATACTCGAGTGTCCGAAATTTTCAATCGGCTGAACAAAATGAGTGGGTGAAATTAACGAGCAATAACGAAGCAATTCATTTCGGGATCTCTGAACAGATTCGTATTGGAGTGTTAGAATATATTTCATACTTCATAGAACGTCCTCATTTCGAAATTTTACCAACTTCCGCTGCTTCCTCCACCACCAAAACCTCCACCACCGCCAGAAAATCCTCCGAAGCCACCGCCCCCGCTACTCCCTCCACCACCTAAGCCACCAACAAACCAGCCTGCACCCGATGACCAACCTGAGCCCCTGTTATTGCCGCCTCCGCGAATGCGGCTAATCAAAACAATGACTCCGAAAATGATCAGCAACGTAATCATCGAACCTCGCGGTCTTTTCTTACCACGACCTGAAGAGGTCCCATCTGAAACATACTCTCCACCAATAGCACGAACCATGGCATTAACAGCGAGTAACACGCCCGCGTCATAATCGCCTCGTCTGAAGTTCGGTGCCATTTCATTGCGGATAATCTGTGAGCACAAGGCGTCTGTCAGCACACCCTCTAATCCGTATCCAGCCTCAATTCTCATTTTATGATCATCAATAGCCACAAGTAACAGCACACCATTGTCCTTATTGCCTTGACCAAGGCCCCATCCCTCCTGAATAGTAGGATTATAATGTGCAACGCGCAACGCATATTCTTCAATGACATCACCTTCAAGAGACTGAATAATGAGTATGGCAATTTGATTGCTGGTCGAATCTTCATATTGCTTGAGTTGTACTTCCAGTTGCTCTACAGTATGGGGAGAAAGGACCTGAGCTTCATCATGCACGCGCTTATCTGCCAAAGGCGGAACGGCTCGCTGCGCAAAAGCGGCAAGTGAAATGAACAGAAGAGTAAACGAAATAAAAATCCGGATTGCTTTTGGTTTCATCGAAATGATTGATACTTGATTAATTAATCCGAAGGTCATCCCGTAATTCATTTTTATCATCAGCCTCAATGAGGAATCCCTTCTCCAGCAAGATCTCTCCACATCTTTTTAATGCGATTTCCAATCCTTCCACAATTTTATTTTTTCGGATATTTTCAGTTAGTATGGTTACAATTTTGTCCCATTCTTTTTGTTCCACCACCTTACTGATTCCTGAGTCCGCCATTACAATTACTTCGTGCTCGAAAAAGGAAATGAAAATCATGATGCCGGTACGATGGCGCGTATTGAAGACTTCCTCTTCCAAAAAAGCATTTTCAGCACGCTGACGTGTGGCGTTGTCCAGGTGTTTTTGTGATAACAACATACGCCTTATCCAACTGGAGTAGTTTGCAGCGGCCGCTCCCAATGCACCTGATACCAATACAATCAAAAATATCATCAAGGGATCGTACACAGCAAGTTCAGGTACATACCGGTCAAACAAGATGATGAGCATAAAAACCACGGAGGAACCGAGCAGACCTCCCTTGTAAGTCGCGATTGTATAATGACCACTCTTTCCTACAATGACTGGAACAATCTCTCCCGAAATTTTACTCTCTGCTTCACGCACAGCCGCTTTAATTCGATTCAAATCGTCTTCAGAAAATTTCTTTTGAAGGTTCATAGGATTTTCTTTGAACTCGAAAGTTAACCGAAATAAACAAGTTCTTTACTCTTTTAGTTGCCTCAGATAGAGCTGAATGGTGTTCTCCAATCCAAGATATAATGCATCGCTGATTAATGCGTGACCAATCGAAACTTCAGCCAGGGATGGAATGGATTGTTTCAAAAATTGAAGATTGCGCAAATCAAGATCATGACCCGCATTGATACCTAACCCCTCTGATTTCGCAGCATGCGCTGTTTCAACATAAGATTTAACAGCTTTATCTCGGTCATGATTGTATTCCTGAGCATATGGCTCCGTATACAATTCAATTCGGTCAGCTCCAACTTGAGCAGCGCCTTCTGCCATGGCGGGCAAGGGATCAATAAAAATAGAAACGCGTGTTCCTGAACGTTTAAGTTCCTGAATTACTTCTTTCAGGAAATCAGCATATTTTATTGTATCCCAGCCTGCATTGGAGGTAATCGCATCAGGTCCATCCGGAACAAGTGTTGCCTGCGCAGGCTTTACTTCGCGGATGAGTTGCATATATCGTTCATCCGGATAGCCCTCAATGTTGAATTCAGTTTTCACCACGTTTTTCAACTGCAACACATCGTTGTAGCGGATGTGTCGCTCATCCGGACGAGGATGCACCGTGATTCCTTGCGCACCGAAGCGTTCACAATCCATCGCTGTTTTAATTACATCCGGATTGTTTCCCCCACGTGCATTTCGCAGGGTAGCGATTTTGTTAATATTTACACTTAAACGAGTCATCTCTGTAAGCACCAAGTTACAAATACCAAGTTGCAACATACAATTCGAAAATTGAGATTTGTTAATTGTGTTTTGGTCCTTCTCCGTTTACCTTTGATGCAAACCAACCAACTATGAGTCTAAAAGCACAGATCGATAACGACATCAAGAAGGCCATGCTGGCAAGAAATAAGGAAGAACTTGAAGCCTTGCGCGGAATAAAATCTATGATCTTACTGGCTGAAACAGAAAAGGGTAGCGTAGCCGAGATTTCATTAGACATTGAAAACAAACTCTTAATGAAAGCTGCCAAGCAGCGCAAAGAGTCAGCCGACATCTTTCAACAGCAAAACCGAACTGATCTTGCCGATAAGGAACTTCTTCAGTTGGAGGTAATCAATCGATACTTACCGAAACAACTCTCTGCAGACGAATTAACTGCCGAACTAAAAACAATAATTGCTGAGGTTGGCGCAACCGGTCCCCAAGATGTTGGAAAAGTGATGGGCACCGCTACAAAAAAATTGGCCGGTAAGGCCGATGGTAAAATGATCTCTGATGTGGTGAAAAAATTATTAACCTCTTGAGTAAAATTGATATCGCGCTTATCATCATCTTTCTGATCGGTGCCTTTGGCGGCTAC
Source organism: Cyclobacteriaceae bacterium (assembly GCA_031400675.1). Lineage (GTDB taxonomy): Bacteria > Bacteroidota > Bacteroidia > Cytophagales > Cyclobacteriaceae > UBA2336. Next base: position 15,233 of record JANNQJ010000438.1, on the reverse strand, counting down.
CGAAAAGGATTTTTATCAGAACTTTTTTCGCTGTTGGGAATCATTCTCGGAATTTTAGCAGGATTCAAGTTGATGGGTGTTGCCATGGTAATGTTGGGCAAACATTATACTATTGACGATAAAGTTCTACCCTATGTAGCCTTTGGTATTGTCTTCCTTATTGTTTTAATCGTTGCTTCGTTACTTGGTAAACTTCTTAAATCATCAATCGAAAAAACTGTTTTGGGTAACGCTGATCAGGTGGCTGGTTCAGTTCTTGGGTTGTTCAAAACAGCCTTTATGGTAAGTGTGGTGTTGTGGATAACTTCTTCCATGGAAATGAACATTCCGGAGCATTGGTCAGAAGACTCATGGCTGTACCCCGTGACTGCTTCATTTGCTCCTACGGTAACATCGTGGGTAGCAGAAATTTTTCCCGTTTTCAGCGACCTTTTCGGAGGCCAGTCCTAAAACTTTTTCTTTCCAGTCGTTGTTTGGATTTTTTTTCCTTACTTATCGATTATAAATCCATCAGGTATGTCACTCCAGATTAAAGAAGAAAGCGGATTTAAATATGTGGACGAGGGTCAGGGAAATGTGCTTTTACTTTTGCATGGATTATTTGGTGCACTCAGTAATTGGGAGGGTGTGGTAACCCGCTTCTCAAAAAATTTTAGAGTAGTGATTCCCATGCTCCCTATTTATGAAATGCCTATCAAAGAAGCTGGGTTAGAAGGCCTGCGAAAATTCCTGGAAGAATTTGTTGCGTTAAAAAAATTAGAGAACATGATGATCATGGGTAACAGCCTGGGTGGCCACGTGGCCTTGGTGTACACACTCAAAAATCCAGACAAGGTTAAAAAACTTGTTCTCACCGGAAGTTCAGGATTATTTGAAGATGGTATGGGAGGATCGTATCCCAAGCGCGGTAATTATCAATATATACAGGAACGTGTGGCTTATACTTTTTATGATCCAACAGTGGCCACAAAGGAATTGGTAGATGAAGTGTTTGAAACCACGAATAGTATTCCAAAATGTTTGCGCATTGTAGCAATTGCAAAATCGGCTCAACGCCACAACATGGCACCAGACATACCGAACATTAAAGCGCCAACCCTGCTGGTATGGGGATTGAATGATACGATTACACCTCCTTCCGTGGCGCACGAGTTCAATCGGTTGATCCCAAACTCCACATTGAGTTTTATTGATAAATGCTGCCACGCCCCCATGATGGAGCATCCTGAAAAATTTAATCAACTTGTGGAAGACTTTTTGCTTGAATAGGGTATGTATCACCATATCCCTTTATACCTTATACCCCTATACCGGAATAGGGAATAGAGAATAAAAGTGTAGAGATAAAGTTAAGAATGATAGCCGAAGATTTAATCAACCAAATGATTCCCCCGCTGAAGGCAACTGACGATGCGCATAAGGCAATCGTGTGGATGGAAGAGTTTCGGTGCAATCACATGCCGGTGGTGGAGGATGGTAAACTTCTCGGTTTCGTTTCTGAAGAAATTATTCTGGAGTCTAACGACATCGAAAAAAAACTAAGAGACTTTGAACTGGTAGGCCAGTCGTGTTACGTGCACATGTCCTCTCACTTTTATGATATCTTAAAAGTTGCTGCCGATAATAAATTGCAAATGGTGTGCGTGCTCGATGATGATGAAATTTATACCGGTGTAATTACGGTTCAGGACACACTGACATCATTCGCACAAACTGCAGCCGTGCAAATGCCAGGTGGAGTTTTGGTTTTATCAATGAACCACAATGATTATTCCTTGGCAGAAATCAGCCGGCTTATTGAAGAGAATCGTGCACGGATACTCAGCAGCATTGTTAAAGAAGATCCGCTTGATCCAGGGAAAATTCGTCTTACGCTCAAGTTGAACGAGCTCGATCTTTCAAGAATTGTTGCCACACTTGAACGTTTCAGTTATAAGGTTATTGGCCGTTACCAGGAAACAAAACCCCTCGGCACTGAAAAAGAACGTATTGACATGTTACTGCGCTACCTCGACATTTAGTCCTGTCCTCAGAAATAACCCTTTTCCTTTCGATAATTCATTCTTAACTTTAAGATTCAGCCCGAACTGATTGGCTGTAAACTCAGTAGAATGTCATGAAAATCGGGATACACGGAAAAGAATTCAACCGCCAACTTGTTCCACTCATGGAAAAAATTCTGCTATTCCTGCAGAAACACAAAGCTGAACTTTTTATCTCGACCAAATTTCAAAAGCACTTGAAGGCGACTGTCTTCAAAAAATTTAAATGGAAAACATACGAGCCAGGCGATTCACTAAAAAAACTTGATGTGTTTCTGAGTATAGGTGGTGATGGAACTTTACTGGAGTCCGTAACTCATATTGGCAAAGATGAAACTCCGATACTCGGTATCAATACCGGCCGGCTTGGATTCCTGGCCACCATCAGCAAAGATGATGTTGAAGAATCACTTGAAAAAATCTTTCGTGGCGCATTCACCCTCGATAAACGCGCAGTCTTAAGATTGGAATCAAACAATAAATTATTTGGCAACCTTAATTTTGCGCTAAATGATTTCACCCTTGTTAAGAAGGATTCTTCATCCATGATTACGGTACATACATTTATTGATGGCGAGCTCTTGAATTCATATTGGGCAGACGGTATAATTGTTTCAACCCCTACGGGTTCTACAGGCTACGCATTAAGCTGTGGCGGTCCGTTGGTTTTTCCCCGGTCGGGCAATTTCATTATAACGCCCGTTAGCCCTCATAACCTCACCGTACGCCCCATTGTGGTTTCTGATAATTCTGAGATTTCTTTTAAAGTGGAGGGCCGAAGTAAGAAATTTCTGGTGTCGTTGGATTCGCGTGTTGCTGTTGTTGACGATTCCATTAAATTGAAGGTAATTAAGGAAAATTTTAAGGTAAACCTCATTTTGCTTGAAGGGCATCATTATTTCAAAACCCTGAGGCAAAAGCTTAATTGGGGTCTTGATGTTAGAAATTGATTTTTTATTACATTTGTAGTCCACTGATTTAGAAATACTTAGGGAGATGAAAAAAATAGTGTACCTCTTGATTGCTGTTGTGTTGTTAACGGCTGCTGACCATGAAGTGTATGGTCAAATGAACCGCAAGAATATCAAAAAAAATAACAAACGGATTGGCAGTTACAGGGGTCGTAAATCGCATTTCGATAAGAACAAAGTTTATAATGCAATTGGTATCTCTCTCAATGCATTCAACTACTATGGTGACTTATCTCCGTCCCCTAAAAGACTTAGCACTGATTTGAGTTTAACTCGGCCGGCCATCGGAGTTTCTTTTGTTCATCGATTTGGTCCCCGTTATCAACTGGTTGGAAGTTTCATGTATGGTGGCATTAAGGGTTCCGATACTGAGTCAGCCGATCCGAAGGATGCTGAGAATGCCGCTTTCAGGTATAATAGAAACCTCTCTTTTAGGAACAGGATTAAGGAACTTTCAGTTGTGGGGCAGGTTGATTTGTTCGAGAACCAATCAACATACATTAGCAGGGTAAAATGGACTCCGTATGTCTACGCGGGCTTAGCAGTTTTTCATCATAATCCGCAGGCAGAAGCGCCTGATGTTGATGCAGCGGGGAACCCTACTGGAATGGAAGGAGAATGGGTAGACTTGCAGCCCCTGGGCACCGAAGGCCAGAATGCTGACCTGCTCGAAACCGATGTAAATCATGGGTTAGAACCTTACAAATTAATTCAGTTTGCGATACCATTTGGACTAGGCGCTCGTTTTAGACTAAACGAAGTCATGGATATCTCTGGTGAATTTGGCTTCCGATATACTTTTACCGATTACCTAGATGATGTGAGCGGAAATTATGTTGACTTGGGTGTGTTTGGAGATGATGTGCTTGCAGCTGCTATGTCATACCGCTCGAATGAAGTTGCTACCCCCAACTCAACGTATATAGGTCGTAATAGTCAAACCTATAATGTACTTAATGGTTATGGCAGTGAGTATGGCGGGGCATCATCGAGTGATCCGGGTAACGTACGAGGCAATAATGAGGACAAAGACATTTATATGGTTACTACTATCCGCCTTACCTATATTCTGGGTAAAACCTTTCATCGGGCTAAGTTCAGATAATGTGTAAGAAAATTCTGATTGTTGCAGTGGCTCTTTCAATGAGCGTAACGCTATCGGCTCAACGATCAGAACTTGGTTTTGGAGTAGGTACTTTCACCTATACCGGTGATTTAGTCAGATCCTATAACATCACATATTCCAAACCAGCTGCTACCGTTTTTTATCGATCGAATATTAGTAAAGTCGTTAGTTTTCGTGCGAGTGTCACTGCAGGAAAATTAGGTGCGCGTGAGAAGCCAATTGATGCGTTCGCAACACAACGAAATGCTTCGTTTGACATCTTTTTATTCGAAGGGGCGTTGGGCATGGAGTATCACTTTTTAAACTGGCGTGACGACAAACGCCCCATGCGGTACACACCCTATCTTTTTGCTGGTTTGGGATTATTTGGAATTTCAGGTAACGCCACCAAATCAGCCGAGTACAGTAATATCCAGGGTTCCATTCCATTTGGTGGAGGGTTTAAGTATATCCTAAATCCTAAATGGTATGCAGCTTTTGAAATCGGGATACGCAAAACTTTTTTTGATTACCTGGATAATATTTCGGATTTCACCGATCAAACTCAAAAAAATTACCAGCACGGAAACCCGAACGACTTCGATAATTACTTTTTTGTGGGCATTACCTTTACCCGTACTTTTTACGATATACCCTGCCCGACAAATCCTTATAAATAAGCAAGTTACCAGCTGTCGCTTTTGCTGAAAAAAAACTAATTTTGCCGCCCTTGGCTTCGTTTAAAGAACATATCGACTTCAATAATCTGCCCCAGCATATTGCCGTTATCATGGATGGCAATGGGCGGTGGGCTAAAAAGAAGGGCGCTATGCGTATTTTTGGGCACCGCAATGCCATAAAGGCTGTTAAGGACGTAACCGAGGGCTGTGGAGAGATTGGAATTAAATTTCTAACTCTTTACGCATTTTCAACTGAAAATTGGGGGCGACCTAAAGAAGAGATTGATGGTTTGATGGAATTGCTTGTGAATACCCTGAAGCAGGAAATAAACACCCTGATGGAAAATCAGGTAAAACTAATGACCATCGGTGATACATCTAATCTTCCGGGGGATTGTCAGAAAAATTTACAATGGGCAAAAGACGAGACCAAAAATAACAGCGGGCTTACCCTCATCCTTGCCCTGAGTTATAGCGGGCGATGGGAGTTGGTTCAGGCCGTTAAAACAATTGTAGCGAATGTAAAGTCGGGGAACACGAACGAAGCAGACATCAACGAAAAATTGATCGAACAACATTTACAAACGGCAACTATTCCGGATCCTGAATTGCTGATCCGCACCAGTGGTGAAATGCGCGTGAGCAACTTTTTATTGTGGCAAATTGCCTATTCAGAATTATATATAACACCAACGCTGTGGCCCGATTTCCGCAAAGAGAATTTATATGAAGCGGTTTGGGCTTATCAGCAACGCGAGCGAAGGTTCGGTAAAACGAGTGAACAATTGAATCCGGTTAACTGAATGAGAAATATTGTACTGATTTTATTATTGCTTTTTTTGGGGACTGGTGCCAACGCACAATTCAGAAAGAATCGCGATCGGGGGAATAACAGTGTCGATACCAACCTGAATTATGCAAACCCTGCTGAGTATTTTATTGCAGGTATTGAAATCACCGGGCTAACCATACTCGATAAAAATGCGATGATCTCGCTCACCGGATTAAAGGTTGGCGACAAAATTAAAATCCCAGGCGATGCCATCTCAGGAGCAATTCGTAAACTGTGGAAACACGGCCTGATTGGTGATGCCACCATTAACGTGGAAAAAATTGAAAGTGAGAATGTGTGGCTTATCATTCAATTGACAGAACGGCCACGCCTCACCAATTTTTATTTTTCTGGAATAAGCAAGGGGCAGGAGTCATCCTTGAAAGAAGACTTAACCCTCATCCGTGGAAAAATTGTGAACGATGCCATGCTGCGCAATACAGAACTAGCAGTAAAAAAGTTTTTTGTTAAAAAGGGTTATCTGAATACCGATGTAAAAATCATCCAGGAACGCGACACCATCTCAACGGATGGCATCCGACTTAAAATTGACGTAAATTCTAAATCAAAAGTAAAAATCAATAAAATTTCCGTTGAAGGAAATGAAAACGTTGCAGATGCCTCCATTAAAGGTAAAATGAAGGGTACGCATGAACATCCGCGTTTTGTTATTCACCGCACACTCTTAAAGGAAATTTTTACTTCAAACCCGGTTGGATTTTTTCGTTCTACTTATCCAGTGAGCTGGAAAGAATTCAAAGAATTTATGAATGACAACGTAAAGCTGAATGTTTTTAAAGGTTCGAAATTTATTCAAGGCGATTACGAAGACGATAAGAAAAGTATCATAGCCTATTACAATTCCAAAGGCTACCGCGATGCAGAAATTCTGGCCGACACCGTGTATAATTTCAATAGCCGTACCATCAACGTTGACTTGAAATTAGTAGAGGGTCCGAAGTACCACTTCCGCAACATCATCTGGACAGGCAATTATTTGCATACTGAGAAAACACTCAATGGTATTTTGGGAATTAAAAAGGGAGATGTTTATAACCGTGAGCTCATTGACAAGAAACTCACATTTAATCCCAAAGGACCTGACATCAGTGGATTGTATATGGATGATGGTTATTTATTCTTCCGCATTAATCCCATGGAAATCGCGGTAGAAGGCGATTCCATAGACGTGGAAATGCGCATTTATGAAGGTGATCAGGCCACCATTAATGAGGTAACCATTACAGGTAACGACAGAACAAGCGATCATGTAATCAGGCGCGAACTGTCAACCGTACCTGGGCAAAAATTTAGAAGAGCAGACATCATTCGGACGCAACAACGCCTTGGCCAACTCGGGTATTTTAACGCTCAGAACATTAGTCAGAATTTAGTACCAAACCCCACCAACGCTACAGTTGATATTGAATGGATCGTGGAAGAACAATCGAACGATCAAATTGAACTGTCGGGTGGATGGGGAGGATATTATGGTTTTGTAGGAACTCTTGGCCTTACATTCAATAATTTTTCACTTCGCAACATACCGCATGTCAAAGAGTGGAGACCCTTACCTGTTGGAGATGGGCAACGATTATCCTTGAAAATAACAGCGAACGGAAAAAGTTTTCAAAATTACGGCATATCCTTTACCGAACCCTGGCTGGGGGGACGTAAACCACAATCTTTAACTGTTAGCTTCAATAAATCGGTTTCCAGATATGCGGATCAAAATTATGGAGCTACAAGCTTAACGGATTTGAATGCCTCCTTAAGTGTTGACAACATTTCTGTGGGGATTGGAAGAGTTCTTGAATGGCCTGATAATTACTTTACGTTAGTGAATACACTGGGATACACAAAGTACACGGTAAAAAATGCACCAAATTATGGATTAGGTTGTGCCAATTGCTCCTCCCATGCAGTAACGTTAAATACTACAATCGCCCGCAACAGCATCGACAACCCGATGTATCCATCGCAAGGATCTTCTATTTCCCTTAGCGGAACATTTACACCTCCTTACTCCTCGTGGAAAAATCTTGATAACGCTACCCAGGAAGAGAGAAACGAATATGTAGAGTATTATAAAATCATGTTCGACACCAAGTATTATATACCACTCGATAGAAAGAACAAATTAGTAGTTGAAGCAAAGGTACACTTCGGATTTTTAGGTGCGTACTCGAAAGACTTAGGGGTTGGGCCCTTCGAAAGATTTTTCCTGGGTGGTGATGGCTTGGCAGGTGGGGTAGGATCCTTTGTGCTTGGCCAGGAAGTAATTGGGTTAAGGGGTTATCAGAATAATCAAATCACTCCTCCATACAGTGTATTAGAAGGATTATCGCAGGGCGGAATTAAAGGGGGGGTTGTATACGATAAATTCGGTATTGAATTGCGATATCCAATAACTACCGGTAATGCAGCCACCATTTATGCGTTTACATTCGCGGAAGCTGGTAACAATTGGTACAATTACGAAGACTTTAATCCGTTTGAAATGTATAAATCGGCCGGATTTGGCGCGCGTATTTTCATGCCGGCATTCGGGTTAATTGGCCTAAATTGGGCGTACGGATTTGATCCGTTCCCGTTAGGAAGTAATAATAACAAAAGCGGAGCGCAGTTTCACTTTACCATTGGTCAGCAAATCAGATAAAATATGCGGTTTTACCTTATTCCAATATTTTTTATCATTTTCGGCCTGAATTTTGTCAACGCTCAGAGGTTCGGATACATTGATACAGATTTCATTCTGAACAAAATGCCTGATTATAAAAAAGCTCAGGAGGAAGTAAATAAACTTTCTGAGCTTTGGGAAAAGGAAATTTTGGGAATGTCAAAAAGCATTGAAGGAATGTATAGCGCGTTACAGGCAGAACAAGTGCTGTTAACTGAAACCATGCGAAAAGAGCGTACAGATGCCATTAAAAAGAAAGAGGCCGAGTTGAAAGAATATCAGAAAAAAGTATTTGGATTTGGAGGTTTATTCTTCCTGAAAAAGCAAGAATTGATTAAGCCAATACAGGACAAAGTGTGGGACGCGGTCGATAAGGTGGCTAAGAAAAATAGTTTAGCCATCGTATTTGATAAATCGGGAGAACTCGTGATGATTTATACCGATCCCCGTTATGACTATACCGATTTTGTGCTGGATGAACTTGGGCTGGGAGACCCCAATGATGTAGTAAAAAACTAAAACTGAATAAATTTTATTGTGATGAGAAAACTATTTTTCGTGCTTGTGCTTGGGTTAGCAACTGTGGTTACAAATGCCCAAACCGCCCCTTTAAAAATCGGATACGCTGATGTGGAGTATATTTTCAGCCAGATGCCGGAGGCAAAATTAATTGATACAGAACTCCAAACGCTGCAAGGTCAGTTGAAAAAACAATACGACAGTAAAGTGGCTGAGTTCCAGAAGAAACTTCAGGAGTATCAGCAATATGGAGCTACCGTTCCGGATGCCGTAAAGCAAAATTCTGAACGTGAACTTCAACAACTGCAGCAAAATATTCAAAAACTGGAACAGGATTCTCAAACTGACCTCCAAAAAAAGCAGGTTACACTGATGGAGCCAGTCTATGCCAAAGTAGGCAAGGCCATTGAAGACGTTGCCAAAGAAAATGCATTCTCTCTGATCCTGAACCAACAGATTAGTGGACTGGACGTGATCTTGTTTGGAGATGAGAAATTAGATGTTTCAGATTTAGTATTGAAGAAAATGGGCGTAACGCCCACTCCACCTGCCCCTGGCAAGTAAATTTTAATTTAAAGATATTGAAAGCCCCGCCTAACAAGCGGGGTTTTTTATTGGTTGCCAGTAAACTCAGGAATTTTATTTAATTAGAACGATGATTCGACCTCCTGCATTAAGAAAAGGCGATACTGTTGGTATTGTTGCTCCCGGCAGGAAGCTTGATGTCGATACTGTTCAGCTTTCCATTCGCGTGATTGAATCGTGGGGTTTTAATGTACAGACTGGCAAAAGTTTCCTCAGCCATAAACATTCTTACTTATCAGGTTCAGACGTTGAACGCCTGGAGGATTTGCAAACCATGTTGGACAAACCTTCCATTCAAGCAATTATTTGCGCACGCGGAGGATACGGCACCACCCGCATCCTTGATCAACTGGATTTTACTTCTTTCCTGAAAAATCCGAAGTGGATTTGCGGGTTTAGCGACATCACTGCGTTACACTTGAAACTACAATCTCTCGGTGTACAAAGTATTCACGGAACGATGCCAGTACTTTTTTTAAAACCTGAATCATCATCATCAGTAGAAACCCTGCGGAAAGTTCTATCGGGAGAACTGGTTCTATTGGAAACAAATTCAAATTCAAAGAGTCAAGTTGGGGAGGTTGAAGGCAATATTATCGGAGGAAATTTATCACTGATAGTTGATTCATTAGGGACATCCTCTGAAATTGATACAAAAAATAAAATCCTTGTAATCGAAGAGGTTGACGAGTATCTCTATAAAGTTGACCGGATGCTGGTGCAGTTAAAGCGTGCAGGGAAATTGCAACACCTCGCTGGCCTGGTAGTCGGGCATATGACGGATATAAGAGAAACGGAACTTCCTTTTGGGGAGACAATTCAAGACATTATACTAAATCAGGTTAAAGAGTTTGCTTATCCAGTTGGTTTCGGATTTCCGGTTGGTCACGAAAATCCCAATCTCTCTTGGGTGCAGGGAAGTTTAGGGAAATTAAATATCACCGTAGTGAAATCCACAATTTCCTTTGGCTAAAAAGGAAGTGCTTCTGAGTATTTCGGAATGAGTTGGTGAAAATATTCTCGTAGTTGATTTAAAAACTGCTTACCTGAGCGATTAATAATTACCCTTCCATCCATCTCATTTACAGGTGTTAGCTCACCCATCGTGCCAGTTCCAAATACTTCATCAGCCGTGTAAAACTCAGTGAGCGATAAATTTCTTTCTTCAACAGGTATTCCCTTATCTCTGCAAATTTCGATAATAAGTCCACGCGTAATGCCGTGCAAACAGGCATCTGCAAAAGGTGTGAACACCATGCCATTCTTAACCATAAAAAGATTGATGTCATTCAGTTCTGCTACAAATCCCTGATGATCGAGCATGACAGCCGCATCTGCTCCGGCCACGTTCGCCTGAATTTTAGCAAGGATGTTATTCAGTAAATTATTGTGATGAATTTTTGAATCTAAAAACTGAGGGTTATTCCTCCGTATGGAAGATGTAATTACTCGGATGCCCTTTTCATTATCGTACACTAGCGGTTTCCATTCTGCCAACACAATTAAGCATGATCCCTTGGTATTTAATCTTGGATCCATACCTGGTGTAATTTTTTCTCCACGTGTTAAAGTCAAACGTATGTGTGTTTCATCTCGCATACCGTTCGCTTTCAACGTATCGAAAATCGCTTTCTTAATTTCATCTTTTGGAGGAATTTGTGCGAATGCCAATGCGTGTGCAGAGTCGTGTAACCGAACGAGATGGCGATCTAAACAAAAGATTCCACCTTTATAAACCCGTAAACCTTCCCATACAGCATCTCCACCCTGAACCGAGCTGTCAAAAACTGAAATCTTGGCCTCTGTACGTGGTAGAAGTTTACCGCCTACGTGCACCAGTATAGTTGAATTCTTAGGGTTAAATTTTTGGAGCATGGTTTTACGGTTTTAAAGCATGTGGCAAAAGTTTCTCATAATATACCTGAGCGGCTTCGTATAGTGATTGCAGCTGAGCGGGCAATGGTCTGTCACTGGTTGGTTGTTTTTCAAACCCGGTTGACCGATGAACATTTGCATACCAGTGGGGAGCCCAAACACCATCGTACGCTTTAGGCCCAACCGGCCAATCCAACATTTGTTTTTCAAATTTTATCGATACCAGATCACATACCTGACGCAGTACCGATTCAGGATTTTGCAGCAGCAGTCCTGAGTCTATTACAATTGGTTTTTGGTCAGTCATCTTTTGAAACAATTCGTACTCATATTCAATGCCTATATCACGCATGACGGGCTTTTCAATTACCTGGGCATAACTCGCAATAAGTTGTTTGGGGTCACGGATCAAAAAAATATTGATACATCTTGATAGAAATTCTTTATTCACCACTTCAACATGGTGTGCCATATTTTTAATAAACAAGACCTTCTTTGTTCTCACCTGAAAGAGTTCTTGCAGTACAATTTCCTCATCAGAAGATTGGGAATTCAACACCTCCTCTTTTCCGGGATGATTCGCATTCGTTCTGGAAAGATAACACCCATAAAAAGGTTCGTCAGAAACGCATGTATCACTTCGTTGTGCGAAGGAGTACATAAGCGCAGTTGATATGTTGCGCGGCCCTGAGATGAGGTGTAAAAGAATCAAGATTCTTTATTTGCTTGGCCAATCTACAATTTTTCTTTATTCAGCTGTTACAGCAGGTAGTCAATAAATGCATACAGTCCCAGCGCTAATAGCAACAGCCCCGGTATCAGTTTTATTTTTGATCCGGCTTGAAATATTGACATCATCCGCCTTGCCAAATAAGCCACCCCGATAAGAAGTGTAAACGCACCGAGGGAAATTCCTAAAAGGTAACTGTGCAAATGACTGTTGCTATCCAATACGATCCATCCTTGTACACTCAGGTAGGCTGTAATGGCGATCCAGAAGGGCATCGCCAATGGATTCAGTATGCTGAGAATGATGCCTCTTCCAAACCCGCTTTCCTGAAACCTTTCTATAAACACCGTTGGCTTTTGTGCCGACCAGATATTGAAGATTCCCAGCAAAATCATCGCGATGGCACTAATCAATTTAAAATTGTCAAGAATTACAGGAGAGGAGGTAATGAAACTCTCAAACGATACCGCAAGCCAGGCATAGGGATATTCGATCAGTGCGGCCGCAAGGGCAAAACGCCAGGCTATGCTTGTTTTCTTCTCAACTCCTAATTGAAGTATTGTAAGATTTAAAGTGCCGGGCGGAATTGACCCTAGAAAACTAAATAAAAATGCCAGCAGAAAGTTTTGGAGCACCTCCATAACTATTGAATGGCCATTTTGAATTTCCTGTAAATGCGTTTCCCTTCCTTCATAGACAAATACGGTACACCTCGTTTATGATTTTGGACACTGATGATAAACATGTTTTTCCAATGTTGAGACAAAACAACCAATGCTTTCCATAATGAAAAGCCAGGGTCGTAAATATGCGAAGGTTCGGCACCGCAACCATTAAGTTCCATGATTTTGATATTACCTTGATATAAGTCTTCTATACTTGCGCACCGAAGGTCGTAACGTCCAAAATAAAATCCTTCAATTTGTTTACTAATCAAATCAAAAGTCTTTGATAATTGGGGGTTGTTAAGGTGTTCTCCGTTTATAAATTTTGTCCCTAAACAATGATTCCCGATTGCATTAAGTTCTACGGTCGATCCCTTGGGAATAATCACTGTAAGTTTTTCAGCTTGCGATTCTTTCAATACTTCCCACTGTAGTTTAGCTCGCGGTTTATCCAGTATCAACTCCTGTAATGTGGAAATACCATCGCCTGTAACGGTAAGCATCTCCTTCAATACCAGAGAAGTAACTTTGCCGTCACGTTCATTTGGAAACCGGGTATAGAAAACTCCACACTCTACATCCAAATCTATTAGCTCCTGAATAAGAATGTCAGCCTCTATCTTTTTACTGTACTCTTCTACATCCTTCTCATTGAAAACGCGTTGTACCATAAAACCACGTTCACCTAAATCGGGTTTTAAAATTACGGGAAACTTGAATCCGTTTTCATAAAGCGAAGCAAGCACTTGCTTGTATGAGAATGGATACCGTATTAGTATTGTGTTAGGTCTTAATTGCTCGGGAATCAATTTTAATACATCATACTTTGATTCTCCAAACATCCCCCCCATGACTATACCTGGATTTGATGCTGAAAAAAAAAGGAGTGACCTGGCCCGCAGCGATAACCACAAATAGTAAATAAAAAATGGAAATTGCACGATCCCGAATGGCCAGTATTCCCAATGGGTAAGCCGAATTAAAAAATTACTACCAAGCAATTTTTTCAAACTACCCATGAAGCGTTACCGTGCTGCAGTAGTTGCCTCTTGATATCGAATAGTAGAGGCAGCAATACCAAAGTCGTGAGGGAGTTTTATATCAGGTGCAATTTCACGAATTCCGATTTTCATGATGGCCATGTGATGTACAGCGTGCTCAATGTTGTAAACAAGTTCGCGTAAAAAATTTGTCTCAATCGTCACAAACTCCTCTTTATCCAGATCATAGCCCGCCTCAAGCTTTAAAGTTTTATCAGCAGGTTGCGACAGAACAAACTCTTGAATCCTGTTAAGGGTAGCCAACGCAATAAACCGATCAGTCTCAATGAGTTTATCGTGGGCACGTTTATCATAATTGATCAGGTCTTTTTCAACACCTTGTTCAAGGCAAATAAAAAACTCGAGCGTATGACGCAAATGCTGTCCAATCGTAGAGCGACCAAGTGAATCAATCGGTTTTACGAAATCCCGTTCGGACAACTGGTTAACCAGATCAGCAAGCTGAGATAAAATATTGATGCAGGCTTTGTTGAGATTCATACAAATAATTGTAATTGACAAATATAAAGCAAAAGAAAACACAAAAGAATAGGTAGCTAATCAGCCGCCTGAAGTTCATTGTAGGATGCTACTGAGCAATTTTCTTCCAGTTTCTATCCCCCGAGTCCCTCAGTTTTTTCTCTTCCTTATTCCAATCCGTTAAAGTATTGTTGCCCCAAAAATTATAGAACAGGTATAGTTTACCTTCCAGAATTTTATACGTGTCCGGATCAATTTTCACTTTCTCGCCACTTTCACCCATCGCATACGCGCACCAGCCTCCATATGCCGGCTCATATTTATCGGGCGCGGCTTTAAACTTGTTCAGGTTTGCTTGGCTGGCAAACTGGTAAATTACCCCCTTATACGTGGCTTTTATCTCAGGCTTTCCTTCCAACGGTTTATCAAAGTAACTCACAGGGTCATACCCTTGAAGCGCAATGTTTCTTTCAACGTTAAAATGTTTCAGCCGCAGGGCGTCCGATTGAGCTACAACCTGAAATGTGCAGATTGTGAACAGCAGAATAGTTATTGCTTTCATAATTAAGTCAAGATACGAAGAGAACGCATGAATGGATTTATTGTTAACCTGAAATGTCATAAGCCTTACATTTACACTATCCCGGCAAAAGATCCTTAAGCTTAACCCAAACCAGTTCAGGCTCGTATCCTTGTTGAATTGCGAACTTCGAGGCTTTATTCCTGGTTACAAATACATTACTTTCTTCGAGGGTTAAGATTTTTGCTTTCAGTAATTCTTCCAATGTTTGCAGGTAATCAGACTCATCTACTTCCTTAAGGCCAATGCGAATACAGTTTTTCGTAAGGCCTTTACTCTCCAATGCATGCATAATCTTTAGGCGGCCCCACTTTTTTATCCTGAACTTTCCGCCTGCAAATGCCTTTGCTTATCTCATTACTGAGGGATTCCTGAATCAAGAAATATTTGCAAAGGCATTTGCAAATCTTTCTTCATTCAGGAATCCCTCAGTAATGAGATAAGCAAGC
>JANNQJ010000437.1:0-2865 GCA_031400675.1 Cyclobacteriaceae bacterium | reverse complement strand
AACGATTTTTGGCTACCCCGGTGGAGCGATCATGCCGATATATGATGCACTCTATAATTATAGCGATCACTTAAATCACATCCTCGTTCGACATGAACAAGGCGCTATTCACGCAGCACAAGGGTATGCACGCGTTTCCGGAAAAACGGGTGTAGCATTTGCCACTTCAGGGCCGGGCGCGATGAATCTCGTTACCGGGTTAGCCGATGCATTGATCGATTCAACTCCTGTTGTTTGCATTACGGGACAAGTAGCAGAGCATCTCTTGGGTACGGATGCATTTCAGGAAGCCGATGTAATTAATACAACCTTACCGGTAACCAAATGGAATGTTCAAATAACGGAAGCGTCCTCCATTCCATCACAAGTTGCAAAAGCATTTTACATTGCTCGCAGCGGAAGGCCAGGTCCGGTTATTATTGACATCACCAAGAATGCACAGTTCGAAATGATGGATGAGTTTGCGTATGAACCCTGCCAAAACATCCAAACTTATTTTCCGAAACCACAACTTGATTTTTCAGCCATTGAGGAAGCAGCAAGATTAATAAATCAGGCAAAACGTCCATACATTCTTGCAGGTCAAGGTGTATTGCTCAGTGATGCAACGCAATCGCTACTCGCATTTTCTGAAAAGACAGGCATACCCGTTGCTTCAACTTTATTGGGATTGTCCTGCTTCCCAGCAAATCATCCACACTATGTTGGGTATCTCGGCATGCATGGAAATTATGGTCCCAACATTTTAACCAATGAGTGTGACGTTTTGATTGCGATCGGAATGCGGTTTGATGATCGCGTAACAGGCAATGTAAGAAAGTATGCAAAGCAGGCTACCGTTATTCACATTGAAATCGATAAAGCAGAAATTAACAAAATTATAAAAGCAGATGTGGCTGTGCATGCGGATGCAAAGGAAGCATTGCAAGCACTGATACCACTTGTTAAGCTCAATAACCACGTTGAATGGTTAAGCAAATTTCATGAAGCGTATCGTAAAGAGCATGAAAAAGTAATTCAATTTGATTTCTACCCTGTAACCACTGCACTTCGAATGGGTGAAGTGATTCGGGAGCTTTCAGAACAAACAAAAGGTGAGGCGATCATAGTAACAGACGTGGGTCAAAATCAGATGGTAACATCACGTTATTATCCATTTAAAAATCCACGCACCAATGTTACTTCTGGTGGTGCAGGTACAATGGGGTTTGCATTGCCTGCTGCGATTGGTGCAGCATTAGCTCAACCAAAGCAATACGTAATTGCAGTAATTGGTGATGGTGGTTTTCAGATGACCGTACAAGAGCTTGGTACGATCATGCAATATCAAATCCCGGTTAAAATTCTACTGTTAAATAATGATTTCCTCGGCATGGTACGCCAATGGCAGCAACTCTTTTTCGAAGGTCGCTACTCGTTTACGGAAATGAAGAACCCCAATTTCATTGCGCTTACTGAGGCTTATTCCATTCCTGCCAAAAAAGTTACGGATCGAAAATATCTGAAAAATTCTATCACCGAAATGTTGCTAACACCCGGACCCTATTTATTAGAAGCGGTGGTGGAAAAAGAAGATAATGTATTCCCCATGGTTCCCACCGGGGCTGGCGTGGGTGAAATAATTCTGGAATCATCCACAAAAACTAAATGACGTGAATATGAAAAAAGAATTCACCATCGAAGTCCGATCCGACAATAATTTTTCAGTGCTGAACCGCATTATCAATGTGCTCAATCGAAGAAGGGTGCGCATTAAAAAACTCACAGCCCATGAAAATGATGACGACTTCAGAAAGGGTGGGGCAACCTTGCTGCTGTACACAACCGATGAAATGGTGGAGAAAGTAAGATTGCAGTTAGAAAAACTCATTGAAGTAGAGTCTGCAACATATCAAGAGGGAAGTTCTTTGTACTTCGAATTAAACGAACAAAATAATAAACAAGTCGCATAACCCAAACTCATAAACACATAAGTACTTAAACACATTAACCATGGCTAAAATAAATTTTGGAGGCGTAACAGAAGAAGTTGTAACACGGGAAGAATTTCCGATGGATAAAGCATTGAACCTTTTGAAAAGCGAAACCATTGCTATTCTCGGGTACGGGGTGCAAGGCCCCGCACAAGCGCTCAACCTGCGTGATAATGGTTTTAATGTTATCGTTGGACAACGCAAAGGAAAAACCTGGGATAAGGCTGTGAAAGATGGTTGGGTACCCGGTGAAACGTTGTTTGATATTGAAGATGCAGCGAAGCATGGAACCATTCTTCAATTCCTGCTTTCGGATGCCGGGCAAATTGCCCTATGGCCTGTGGTGAAGCCGCATCTTACAAAAGGTAAAACACTTTACTTTTCACACGGCTTTGGTATAACATTTAAAGAACAAACTGGAATTATTCCTCCTACCGATGTTGATGTGGTGCTGGCCGCACCAAAAGGATCCGGCACATCCGTGCGTAGATTATTTCTGAAGGGCAAAGGCATTAATTCCAGCTTTGCTGTATTTCAAGATGTAACCGGACACGCAAAAGAAAAAGCTATAGCGTTGGGCATTGGTGTTGGATCAGGATATTTGTTTGAAACAGATTTCAGAAAAGAAGTTTTTTCTGATTTAACTGGCGAACGCGGAACACTGATGGGAGCCATTGCCGGAATTTTTGAGGCCCAGTATGAAGTACTGCGCGCTAATGGACATACTCCATCGGAAGCCTTCAATGAAACAGTAGAAGAACTTACACAAAGCCTAATGCCACTGGTTGCTGAAAACGGAATGGATTGGATGTATGCTAATTGCTCTACGACTGCGCAGCGTGGTGCGTTGGATTGGAAAAAGAAATTCAAGGCCGCTACGCTTCCGGTATTT
>JANNQJ010000436.1:0-3920 GCA_031400675.1 Cyclobacteriaceae bacterium | reverse complement strand
AGAGAATCGCGAACATTCAGTGCCACTTTATCTGACTTCCAGTTTTGTATTTGAAGATGCCGAACAAGCGAGGGCACTTTTTGCGGATGAGATCCCCGGTAACATTTATACCCGGTTCTCTAACCCTAACAATACTGAACTCATTCAAAAACTTTGCCTGTTAGAAGGAACAGAAGATGGTATAGCTACAGCGTCAGGAATGGCTGCGATGTACATCAGCATGGCGTCTCTGGTAAAATCCGGAGATCATATACTGGCCTCACGTTCAGTGTTTGGATCGACACACCAGATTTTGAATACAATCTTTCCTAAGTTTAATATTTCGCACACATACGTGGATATAGCCGATCCGGCTTCATGGGAAAGTAAAATTCAGGAAAACACCCGGATGATCTTTGTTGAAACACCATCCAACCCTGCATTGGATGTAATTGATTTAGAGTGGTTGGGTAAATTAGCAGACAAGCATAAACTGATTTTGAATGTCGATAACTGCTTCGCTACACCCTACCTGCAAAATCCTGCATCATGGGGCGCTCATTTAGTTACCCATTCCGCTACTAAATTTATTGATGGCCAGGGGCGAGTAATTGGAGGAGCCGTACTGGGAAAAAAAGAATTGATCAAAGAGGTGCGTTTTTTTGCCCGCCATACCGGACCCTCCATGTCTCCGTTTAATGCGTGGATACTTTCTAAAAGTTTAGAGACCTTGGCTGTGCGCATGGAACAACATTGCAAGAATGCATTGGAGCTTGCTACTTTTTTAGAATCTCATAATGATGTGATTAAAGTGAAGTACCCTTTTCTGAAATCGCACCCTCAATATGCATTGGCTAAAAAACAAATGCGATTGGGTGGGGGAGTTGTGACGTTTGAAATTAAAGGAGGTATTGATCGAGGCAGAAAATTCCTGAACTCGTTGAAGATGCTTTCGCACTCTGCCAACCTGGGTGATACTCGGTCTATTGCCACGCATCCCGCCTCCACCACACATTCAAAGTTAACGGATGAAGAGCGAAGTGCAGTTGGAATTACACCCGGGTTGATTCGAATCTCTGTAGGTTTGGAAAGTATGCGTGACATTATAGCGGATGTGGAGCAAGCAATAAACGCAAGCCGATAGAGTTTCCTATGATTAGTAAGTGGAATTACGTAAAACAATTAAACGTCATTTCGAGAGCAGCGAGAAATCCCCAACGGTGCTCACAAATAGGGATTTCTCAATCGTGCCTCCTTCGAAATGACGGTTCTATTTTTGTTTTGCGTAATATCATTTAATAAGTCGGCATCGTGGGATCAATCTCCTTAGCCCAGGCTAGTATTCCGCCTTTCAGGTTATACAAGTTGGTAAAGCCGTGGGTTTTCTCCAGCCATTGTACCATGTTGCCACTTCTTGTACCACTGCGGCATTGCATGATCACCTTTTTATCTTTCGATATCTTATCCACATTATGTGGGATATCACCCTGGGGAATCAGTTCACCCTCCAGGTTGCAGATATCGTACTCGTGCGGCTCGCGCACGTCAATCAATTGAAAATCTGCACCTGATTTTTGCAGTTGCTGTAGTTCCTGAACTGTAACTTCTTTCATATCCAAAGATTTGCTTTTCTTTTCGTTAATGCCACAAAAATCTTCATAATCAATGAGATTTTTTATACCCTCACGTGCATGTTGGTTTTGAATCTTGATCTGGGTGATGTCAAGGGTCATGCTGTCGATGATTAAAAGTTTATCGGCTAGCGGCTCACCTTTTCCGATCAGGATTTTGATGGCCTCATTGGCCAGTAAGCTCCCAATGATACCGGGAAGGATGCCCAGCACACCCGCTTGCTCGCAATCAGGAACAGTTCCATGAGCGGGGGGCACGGGAAATAGGTCGCGATAGTTTGAACTATACTGATTGTTTTGAAAGAGATTAAAAACTGAAACCTGACCTTCGTATTCCAAGACTGACCCATACACAAGTGGTTTGTTTAAAAGAACACACGCATCATTCAGTAAGTAGCGTGTCGGGAAATTATCAGACCCATCAATTATAAGATCATAATTGTGGATCAGGTCAACAGCATTTTGTGAAGTAATCCGGTCTGCAAATGGGTTTATGGTAATGAGTGGATTTAAATCCAATAATCTCTTCTTGGCAGCTTCTGCTTTATTTTTTCCAATATCCTGAACAGTAAACACCACTTGTCGTTGCAGGTTGGATTCCTGGACCAAGTCATTATCAACAATACCAATTTTACCGATACCCGCTGCTGTTAGGTACAACAGGGCAGGACACCCTAATCCACCGGCACCCACCACCAGCACACTGGAGGTTTTTAATTTCAATTGCCCCTCGTTACCGAATTCTTTTAAAATCAAGTGACGGTTGTACCGCTTTAATTCTTCTTGGCTAAGCTTGTTCACTTTGGTGGATTATGATTAAAATTACTACTTAATCTTAGTTACAACTTAATAATTTTGTATGCGCAAAAATTTTTCAAGTGGAGCGAAATGGGAGGATATTGTAGGTTATTCACGAGCCGTACAAGTTGGCAATCAATTGGAAGTTACAGGTACAGTGGCCGTTGATGAAAATGGAGACCTTGTGGGGAAGAATGACTTCTTTAAACAAACTCAATTTGCAATCCAGAAGATTGAAAAAGTAATGAAGCAAGCCGGTTTTTCTCTCGAGGACGTAGTGCGCACCCGAATTTTTGTAACGGACATAACTCATTGGGAGGAAGTGGGTAAAGCCCATCATCAATTTTTCAGTATCATTAAACCAGCCACTACCATGGTAGAGGTTAAAGCACTGATAGCGCCTGAATATTTAGTAGAAATTGAAGTGAGTGCTATAAAAGCTGCCTGAGCATTTGATGTGGGAGGTTAAGAAAGGTTTGATTATTACTGAAATAAGAGCTTTTCCTGGTCAAGGAATTGAGAATAATAAAATGGCTTAAAAATTGTATTTGAGGGCATAGAAACCCTAACCAATGAAACCAATTTATGTCTTTTTCCTGGTAGTTTGCTGCTGTGCTGATATTCATGCACAAGTGGATGAAATAAAAAGCGCTTCTTCCAGTAATTCCTCTAGCTCCAGAGGTGGAAAAGCCGGTAGCAGCGATTACGACTCCGATGACGAGGGTGGTGGTGGAATATTTTTTGATTTTCTTTTTGGTGGAATAGCAGAAGCGCAATCTTTCAAATTGCGAAGCGATCGACAGCGTTACCCTTCTATGGTTTCGTTCGATGTGATGATTCAGGGGGCTGTTAAACCTTCCAGTTACTATTTATTTTGGCCTCGCATCCGCGCAAACTGGGGTTTATTTTCAACTGACTTTCGAATGAATTATCTGATTGAAGAAGACGCGGAGGGATTCAAACACATTCGAACCAATGATTGGCAGGTAATTCAAATTAATTTAATTACGAGCAGGTTTTTTACTTTCAGGTTAGGAACGGGGTTTATGCAGGAGGCATTTAATACAAAAGAGTCTTATAGTGAATCGGCTTTTATGTTTATGATCCATGCACCTGATCAAACAAAAGTATTAGGCTTTGAATACCGTTTTTCAAAAGATTGGGATACAGGTGCTAACCCACGAAGAGAGTTTGGCGTGCAATATCAACAGCAGTTATTTGAAACAGGAGAGCTTCATGGATATGCTACTGTAGGCGGAGTATACCAGAAATATTACAATGCCATCGAGGTTTGTGGTGTGCAAGCGGGTTTGGTATTGCGACTTTTTTAGAATCTTTTCAGCGCAAGTTTTGCAACCGTCTCACCAATCGATAGTGAAGAAGTGGCAGCAGGCGAGGGGGCATTGCAAACATTAATCACTTGCTTTTCTTCCAATATCATGAAGTCATCTACTAGTCCACCTGTACGGTCGCATGCCTGTGCTCTTACACCTGCACCTCCATCTTCTAAAT
>JANNQJ010000435.1:0-1530 GCA_031400675.1 Cyclobacteriaceae bacterium | reverse complement strand
TGAATTAGTGAAGAACCAATTGGATTTAGGCGATTGAATGAGCAAGGCAACCTATATACTACAAGCATGTGCGATCCCGATTTTTATTGGATGCTCGGCAGATATTGGTGCGAAGCGAAACCCTCAACACAATACGTCTTTGCGAGCACTAGGGCGGCATTTGCGAGAGCGCGAAGCAAACCCCCAGTACGAAAGGAGTGACAATTCTTTCAAACTGGGAGATTGCTTCGCTCCACTACACAAGCCCCTGCAGGTGCTCGCAAAAGACGACAGTGTTAGAAGCTTCTTTCGTTCTTTCAAACTGATACATTTAAATTACTCCCCAACAATGGGGTATAGACAAGAAAACAAAAAATGAAAACTTACCATTATGAGCATATTAAAATACATTGACCGCGCCAAGCGCATGGATGACCTCATCCGCAGGAAAGCAACCGGCAGTGCAGAAGAGTTTGCAGGAAAACTGGGCGTCTCACGCAGAATACTCATGGAAAACCTGGGCGACCTGAAAGAACTGGGTGCCCCTATCGAGTATGACGACTGCTGCAAAAGCTATTACTACAAAGGCGAATTCAGCTTGTTTCTACATAACCGGGATGACATAAATAAAATACGGGGAGGAGCGGATTATTTTTTTCTCAGTGCGGTCTCACCGCACCCTGGCTATTGATATTTGATTAATATTTCTGGCCAGAAATAGAAAACTAATTTTCTAAACCATTAAATTTAAAGTTATGTTAAAGAACATTTTGAAAATTGCCGGAGTGAAAGAACTCAGCAAAAATGAAAAGAAGAATGTGAAGGGTGGTGCATGTTGTAATCCGGAAAATGATTGTTGTGCAACAAAAACTAGTCCGTGGCGTACAAATTGTACAGCTGCATGTCCATTTTGCTGGTCAGATGGAATCCACTGTGTTTGATTGACCAAACCCAGTATTAATTATTTTTGACTGAAAGGTATCAGAGGCTGCTACTTGGGCGGCCTCTCCTTATAACCATATCATGATTAAATGAGGAGTTTTTTTTTCTTTGGTTTATTGTTTTTCTCAGCCTGTATTGATAGAATTAATATTGATATTCCCGATAACGACACATCTCAATTAGTAGTAGATGGATTGATTACTGATGAACCCGGTCCATATACTGTACAACTCTCAAGGTCTGCAAGTGTTGAAAATTTTTTTCTAAAGTTTACTAAAAGAGTAGAGGGCGCGAAAGTTACCTTATCGGATAGTGCCGGGCCATCAGAAGTTTTAACCGAGAAAGAAGCTGGGGTTTATCAGACCAGGGAGGATGGGATTCAGGGCGTGGTAGGACATAGCTATTCAATAAAGATCGAAACTAAAGATGGTAAAGTGTATCAATCAATTCCTGATACTATAAGGCCGGTCGGTGTTCTTGATAGCTTATACTATGAATCAGAGTCTTACCTTCCTCTAAATGACCAAACACGCTATGGATTTAGGTTCTATATAGATGCCAGTGGTATTCCTGATGCAGACAACTTAATGCGGTGGAAATTTACCGGTG
>JANNQJ010000434.1:0-2910 GCA_031400675.1 Cyclobacteriaceae bacterium | reverse complement strand
CATAAACTCACTGATCCTGCTTTAAAAATTTTAGCGGTGATTGTTCGCAGTGCGGATACCGATCGACATGATCTTGCCAGTCAGGCATCTGGATTGTGGGCGATCTCCGCAGGTCTTTCACATAATATCAAAGACGATCATCAATTATTAGAAAGAGGAATGATCATCTATGATGCTTTGTATACGTGGGCAAAACATTTGCAAAACGAAAAGCATACACAAAATCCGATTGAAAATCTTTTACTGGATGTTTATAAAAGATTTCTAAAACAAAAATCTGGCAAAGTTCCGGCCTGGGCGAAGGAACTGAAGGAGATCATACAAGATCAGATTGACACTAACCTCGCGCTAAGCCTGAAAGAAATTTCCAACAGCCTGGATGTCCATCCCACCTATTTATCTCGCGAGTTTTCAAAATACTTCGATGACCTTTCCTTCGGAGATTACATTCGCAAGCTTAGAATTGAAAAGGCCATCACACTTCTGAAAGACCCAAAACACTCTCTTGCCGAAATAGCCTACCTCACCGGATTTTCAGATCAAAGTCACTTCGCACGGATTTTTAAGAAAACGATGGGCAAGAGCCCCCTCGTGTATCGAAAAAATTTGAATAAAAAGTAAAAAGAATCCCAAAAGTAATTTTCGTTCTATACTGGATCGAAAAGGTTTTATAGCATTATGTAAGAATACCAGGCTATGAATTCCACAAGCTCATTGTTAATCGCCAGGAACGAAGTTGCAGCACTATTAAAAATTGATGAGTGCATGAAGGCGGTTGAAGCCGCTTTTAAAATGCACGCAGAAGGAAAAGCGGCCACTCCAAAAGTACTAGGAATCCATGTTTTAAATGGAGGATTTCACATCAAGGCGGGTGTGATGAATTTGGATCAGGAATATTTTGTCACTAAGACAAATGCAAACTTTCCCGATAACCAGAAAAGCAATGGACTTCCAACTATACAGGGAGTGGTTGTCGTTTGTGATGCCAACAATGGAAAGTTGCTTGCTGTGATGGATTCTATTGAACTCACAATTGTACGAACCGGTGCCGCCACCGGTGTAGCTGCAAAATATTTGTCCAGACCCAACGCTAAAGTGGCAATGATTTGCGGTTGTGGCAATCAGGGTAGAGTATCGATTAAGGCCTTGATGCAAGTACGACCGCTTGAGAAAGTCTTCGTGTACGATATAGAAAGATCACGAGCACATACGTTTGCGCAGGAACTCTCCGAGGAGTTAGGCATATCCATTCTTCCGGTTGATGAGGTAAGAACGGCTGCACGGCAAAGTGATATCATCGTTACGTGTACACCTTCTAAGAAATATTTTTTGCATAAGGAAGACGTGAGCCCGGGTACTTTTATAGCTGCAGTAGGTGCTGATAGTGATGAAAAACAGGAACTGCAACCTGAATTGTTGACGGTTGGCAAATTAGTAACGGATCTCACCGAACAATGTGCGACTTTTGGAGAGTTTCATCATGCACTGGAGAAAGGCATAATGACTCCAGCAAACGTGCATGGTCAGCTAGGAGAAATTATAGCGGGACAAAAATCAGGACGAACATCGGATGAAGAAATAATTGTTTTCGATAGCACTGGAATGGCGTTACAAGACGTTGCTGCCGCTGCTATCGTTTATGAAAACGCAATAGCAAACGGAATTGGTTTGGAGTTTAATTTTGCAAACTGATCAGTGAATTACCCTAATGCCCTGAAATCATGATACCACCGTACACATTAAGAGACTTAATAATTTACTTTGTAAAACTTGGAACCTGGGGCTTTGGCGGACCAGTGGCGCTGGTAGGTTATATGCATCGTGATTTGGTGGAAAACAGGAAATGGATCAGCGAAGATGATTATAAGGAAGGCCTTGCACTTTCGCAGCTTGCGCCTGGCCCCCTCGCAGCGCAGCTTTCTATTTATCTTGGATATGTTCACTATAGAATTTTGGGTGCAACATTGGCCGGACTTGCATTCGTGTTGCCTTCTTTTTTTATGGTGATTGCAATTGGATATGCCTATGTCTTGTATGGCGGACTTCCCTGGATGCAAGCGGTGTTTTACGGAGTAGGCGCAGCAGTGATTGGCATCATTGCTATTGGGAGTTATAAACTCACCACTAAAAGCATTGGCAAAGACAAGTTGCTGTGGGCTATATTTATAGTGTTGGCCATTTCAACTTTTATTACAGGAGAAGAAATACTTTGGATCATTCTGTTAGCGGGAATTATAGTGTGGTTTGTGAAAGCACCACCGAAATGGTTTGGCATTGGTGCCAACGGAATGTTCCCGATATTTTTAATACAGCTTCAACCCGTTGCCACAGAATCAAAACTTTGGGAGATTGCCTGGTTCTTTACGAAAGCCGGTGCTTTTGTTTTTGGAAGCGGTCTTGCCATTGTTCCTTTTTTATATGGAGGTGTTGTGAAAGAATTTGGTTGGTTAACCGAGCAACAATTTCTGGATGCAGTAGCAGTAGCCATGATCACACCTGGACCTGTTGTGATTACAGTTGGCTTTATTGGTTATCTGGTAGCCGGTTTTCCAGGTGCGTGTGTAGCAGCGCTGGCTACTTTCGTTCCGTGTTATTTGTTTACGGTTATTCCTGCTCCTTATTTTAAGAAATATGGAAAACATCCTGCTATCAAAGCATTTGTGGATGGAGTTACTGCCGCTGCTATTGGAGCGATAGCCGGAGCGGTTTTAGTTTTAGGAAAAAGGACACTGATAGATATTCCCACTTTATTAATAGCCCTGACTACAATTGGTATATTGCTAAGGTTTAAAAAACTACAAGAGCCTATCATAATTGTGATGGCTGCATTAACAGGAATACTTTTAAAAATAATCTTATGAACCGTACAGACTTTATTAAAACAACTGCCATTCTTGGCGGTGCTTCTAT
>JANNQJ010000433.1:0-4275 GCA_031400675.1 Cyclobacteriaceae bacterium | reverse complement strand
TGGACTTGAACCAAGGACCCCCTGATTAACAGTCAGGTGCTCTAACCAGCTGAGCTAAGGAGGAATTCATAAGAATTCCCTAAAAAGGAGTGCAATATTACGGAGTTGAGGGTGAATATTCAAAATCAACTAAACATTTCTGTTGGTAGAACCTTGCTAGTGTGAAACCATTCATTAACTTTGAATCACAAAGTACTTTTAAATGAAGGACATCCAAGAATACGAAAAGGACATTGCCTCCATCCGCAACATGATGGAGCGATCCGTTAAATTCATTTCACTCAGTGGACTGTCGGGAATTATATCCGGGGTTTATGCTTTAATCGGAGCAGGCATAGCATACTTCCTGATCTATTACCCCTACTCTCCTTTCGGGTTCCGGTTTTACTATGTGAACGAACATGCAGTAATACTCAAGCTCCTTACAGTTGCTGCTCTTGTGCTGATACTTTCAATTGGAACGGGTTTCTGGCTTAGTTCTAGAAAGGCTAAAAACCTTGGTACGAGTATCTGGAATAAACCGAGTCAGCAATTACTAAGAGATTTACTTATACCACTTATAACAGGTGGCCTCTTTATTCTCATACTTCTGTCAAGAGGTTATTTTGTGATCGTTGCCTCGGCTTGTCTTATTTTTTACGGTCTTGCACTCATCTATGCCAGTCGGAATACATACAAAGAAATTCAGTATTTAGGGTTTACTGAAATCGCTCTCGGTCTGCTATCGGCAATCTTGCCCGGTTATGGACTTGTTTTTTGGGCGCTGGGTTTTGGAGTGATGCATATTGTGTACGGAGCGGTGATGCATTTTCGTTACGACAAGTGAAAAATCCTTTTGAAAATCTGGACAAAGCATTGGAGCACCGGGTGCGCTTGCAAATCATGTCTGTGCTGATCGCGAACGACACCTACGACTTTAATTCGATGAAAGAAATAGTAGGGCTTACAGACGGAAGTATGGCTTCGCATATAAAAGCATTGGAGAAAGAAAAATATATCTCTGTGTCCAAAACTTTTGTCGGTAAAAAACCAAACACAAAGTTCAAAGCCACTGAGCGTGGCAGAACAGTATTTAAAAAACACATTGACGCCCTGGAGGAATTAATACGACAACAGAAGAAATAATTTTTTATCAATTTACTTTGAATTTAAAAGTACTTTTAAACACTATAAATTATGCAACCAGAACAATCAACAACTCCGCTCAACATTTTCGAACGCATCAATCAATGGATTGAAGAATCCATTACGGTCAAACTCCTGTCCATCGGGTTCCTCGTTCTGATTCTACTCATTCCCGCATCCTGGATTCAGGATTTAATTCAAGAACGTCAGCTTCGTGCCGAAGGAGTGATGGAGGAAGTCTCTTCCAAATGGTCGGGAAGTCAAACGTTGTCCGGTCCCATCTTGGTGATTCCATACAAAGCACAGGAAAAAATTGATCGGGGAAAAGATGGTATCGAGATTCGTGAATACGTTCAGAACTATTTTTTCCTTCCCGAAAAACTTGATATCAGCGGACAAGTAACTCCTGAAGTTCTTCATCGCGGTATTTTTGATGCGGTCGTCTATACTTCTGCCTTAAACATTAAATCCAATTTCGTCCAACCGGATTTTGCTGCGCTAAACATTGCTGATACTAACGTTTTATGGAAAGATGCGTACATGATTTTCTCCATAACAGACCTTCGCGGAATAAATGAAAATCTGATTTTCAATGTAGGCGATTCTGCCAAATCAACTGAACCTTCCAGTAACCTGGGAGTGTCTGTTAGAAAAATATACAGACAACAAAGCGAAACATACACTCAGCCCGTCAATGATGATTACGCAGAGTTTTCGAGCAGTGGTGTGATCGCCAAATTAGATTGGGAATCAGCTGATGACTTTAACGGGAACACGTTACTAAAACTTAGTTTAAAAGGAAGTCAGCGATTGAATTTTGTTCCCACTGGAAAAACAACAATGGTCAGCCTTTCAGGCGCTTGGAACAATCCAAGTTTTGATGGAGAGTTTTTACCCGAAGCAAGAAAGATTACGGAAGGTGGTTTTACGGCAAATTGGAAAGTATTGCATTACAACCGACCTTTTTCACAGCAATGGAATACATCAGATGAAAAACTGAGTGGGTCAGACTTTGGAGTGAAATTATTAGTCCCTGTAGACCAGTATCAGAAAAGCATTCGTACATCTAAATACGGTCAGCTTATAATCATTCTCACGTTTGTAGCCCTGTTTTTAGTGGAGATAACACGTAAAATCAGAATACATCCATTCCAGTACATTCTGATCGGTGTAGCGCTAATAATTTACTATACACTCTTACTTAGTTTCTCTGAACAAGTCGGTTATAATATTGCCTATTGGATCGCCTCCACTTCAACAGTGGCATTGATTAGTTTCTATTCAATTTCATTCTTAAAAACCAGAGGGTTGGTTGCGTTGTTTACTACTCTCCTTTTAATCATCTACTCTTTTATCTTTGTCATCATTCTCCAACAAGATTTCTCCCTATTGCTTGGAAGCATTGGGTTGTTCATGATTGTTGGTGCACTCATGTACTTCTCACGAAAAGTAAGTTGGTATAAAGATGCAACGACCTAAAAATGAACCCCCTCGATTTGAGGGGTTTTTTTTTCCTCTTTTGTGCTGTAAATATTTATCAACATCTTTATGTGTAATACAAATACACATGGCCTTGGGACAGCATATTAAAATTCCGACTCACTGTCTATTTCTAATAATTCTATTCATATCAGTTACTCAAACTTTCTCACAGGATCTTTACACTGCCAGGGGGTACTGGACAGAGGTGACGAAAGAGACTTATCGAAAAGTACATCAAAAACAAATCGCAGGCGATTCCCTAACCGACAATGAAGTCAATTACCTTCAGGATTATGAGACTTATTTAATGAGCTATTATCAACGCATGCCGGACGCAGAAAAAGCCAGATATGCTCAGATGAAAGATCAATGGGATCGGGAGCTTCTTATTCCTCCCTCACCTGAAGTTAAAAGCGAAGAATTTGAATGGAAACCCCGCGACAGGTTCGTAAATTCTCTTTACGGAGTTTACTATGGAGCAAGTCTTGTGGCCATTGCTGAAATTGATAATGCCGCTGCTGCGGGTATTCCATTAATTACCGGGGGCTTATGGTTATTAGGACCGGTCATCAATCCTAAAAAATACGAAGGTATAACCCGAAGCACGGTGCGAGCCGGCAATACAGGGAAATTTCTCGGACTGCTTTATGGCGGATCTTTGGGACTCATGCTGGGAGGTGAGTCAGAAAATTCTGACAAACTGATTTTGGGACTTTCTACGATTGGAAGCATTGCACTGGGTGAAGTGGGCTTTCAACTTCAGAAAAAAAGAAATTATTCAGATGGCCATATCGAAATGATCCGGCATTATGGAATAATTAGTCCATGGATAGGTACATCCTTACTAATTTCTACCGAGGTGGACAACGCTAACCTTGCTGGAGCTGCACTTTTAGCAGGTGGGACAGCCGGGCTCTTGATTGGGCACAAGGTTTCAGCACGCTATGACTACTCTCGTGGCGATGTGGACGCGATCAGTTCACTAAGCGTAATCTCAACAGGCGTTGGTTTTGCGTTGATGATTGAAAGCTTTGAAGAAAGTAATACAAGTTCATTGTTTTTGATTCCAGCAGCAGCTACCATCTTGGGGACTATTGTTGGGCAAAAGCAAATAAAGGGCGCTCACTTAACTAAAAAACAAGGAAGCACCATTAATCTTTCCACAGCCGGTGCTGCTTTAATTGGTCTTGGTGTTGCTACACTTTTCGAGTCAGACTCCCCTACAGTGTGGATTGGTGTTCCCTCCGGCCTCGCTCTCATCACGCATCAGGTGCTTCTTCACATATACAAAAGAGATAACCTGATCAGGGGCTTTGAAGGAAGGAAACAGAGAAATAATAATTTTCAGTTCTCCATGAACGTGATGCCGGAAAACTACTTTATCAATCAAAAGTTTCCGGCACGCGAATATTCACCGGGCTCTAATACTCCGGTTGCAAATCCATTGGTTAAGTTGAAACTGCGGTTTTAAGCAAGCTATTCCTTATCCAAAAAAGGATATCGATAATCTGTTGGAGTAACAAATGTTTCTTTGATCGTTCTCAAAGATATCCAGCGCAATAAGTTTACTTTCGCACCTGCTTTATCGTTTGTGCCCGATCCTCGAGCTCCACCAAAAGGTTGCTGACCTACTACCGCTCCTGTCGGCTTATCATTGATGTAAAAATT
>JANNQJ010000432.1:0-3671 GCA_031400675.1 Cyclobacteriaceae bacterium | reverse complement strand
GTGCGATAAACCCATTCCAGAATATAGCCTGCGGAATCAATGGTTGTAAATGCCAGGCTGTCAAATTGAATTTTTATCAGATTCACGTTTATCATGGCACCCCCATCTTTGTATCGATCACGCTGACCAGAAACGAAATTTCCTAACGAGTATGTCACCAATTGATTCTTCCCTTTCCTCCACTCCATGGGTTGAAGTACATGCGGATGCGAACCAATGACTAATTGCGCTCCATTCTTAAAACAGAATTCTGTAATCCTTTTCTGCTGCATGGATGGTTGTGACTGATATTCCTGCCCCCAATGTGTAAACACAATTATAAAGTCAGGGTTTACTTCTTTTGCTTTTACAATATCTTTCCTAATCAAAGTTGTATCTATTAAATTCACTACGTTGGGTTTTGTTACCGGTATTCCATTGGTGCCGTAGGTGTAATTTAAAAGAGCCAGTTTAATTCCATTCTTCTCAATGATGAGGGGATAATCATTCATGCGATCCACCGTATCACGAAAAGTTCCGGTATGCAGTATTCTCAAACTATCCAGCATTTCAATTGTACGGTCAACACCTTTTCTTCCACGGTCAAGACTATGATTATTCGCTGTTACCAGCACATCCATACCTATATCTTTCAACGCAAGGGCCAATTCATCGGGTGCGCTGAATTGTGGATAGCCTTTAAAGGGTGGGCCCGCTAATGTCAACTCCAGGTTGCCAATCGCCAAGTCAACTGATTCCACATACGGTTTTACAAACTGAAAACATGAAGTGTAATCGTACGTATTGCCTGAAGTACCATCGTTATAGGCTGCTTTAATTTGCGAATCGTGTTGCATGATATCACCTAAAAATAAAAGCGATAAGCGGGTAGTGTCTTGAGAATAACTCTTTCGAGGGTACAATGCCAAGGCAATACAGAAAGCTATGAAAAAATGGTATTTCATCATATTTAAGTAAGCTTATCTTAATTGTCAGAATCCGGATGCCCCGGATTAAAGGATTAATTCTGATAATTCTAAAATCCTGATTCAGGCAATTTTCAAATTATTTTATATCTTCAACAGTCTATATGCCAAAAGTATCACTTCTGTTTACTTTAATCGTTATCACACGAATTTCTGTTGCACAGGATTTCATTGAGTTCGATAAACTAACCTACCAAACCCCACAAGATACACTCCCATATCGATTATTGAGACCAAAAGAAGTGAAGGAAAATCAACGTTACCCATTGGTGCTCTTTTTACATGGATCGGGAGAACGAGGAAATGATAATGTTATCAACCTAAAATACATTACTACCCCTTTCCTCTACGAAAAAAATAGAAATGAATTTCCCTGCTTCGTGGTAGTACCACAATGCCCTGCTTCCGAACGCTGGACATATCCGGATTGGTATCAGGAACCCCGTGAACCGATCAATACGGTAATTAGTTTGATTGATTCATTGACAAAATTACCTTCCATTGACACTACCCGAATTTACATCACGGGCTTATCAATGGGCGGATATGGAACCTGGTATTTACTCACGCGCTTTCCCAACAAGTTCGCAGCAGCCATACCAATATGCGGGGGAGGTGATCCACACCAAGTGGATAGCTTTAAGCATGTTCCGATTTGGGCATTCCATGGATCGAAAGATAAAACTGTTCATCGGGATGAAAGCCGAAAAATGATCAACGCATTGAAGAATGTAGGAGGCGATCCCAAGTACACTGAATACAAAAAAACTGGCCATGATAGCTGGACAAAAGCCTATCAGGAAGATCAGCTTTTGACCTGGCTATTCAGGCATCGTTCAATAAAATAGCCTTCATAAAACATTAAAATACAATATCCTGATAGTCAATAAAGTGTATTTTAGATTGAAATTCTTCAAACAAAAGTTAACATTAACGTAACAACCCAACCGCGATTAACGGTTAGATTTGGGGCCAATCCTGTATTATGTTCGAACTTGAACTGTCCTACACTATCCTTCTCATTGTTTGCTTAATTGCTGCCTGTGGCTTTGAATTTGTAAACGGTTTTCATGACACTGCCAACGCGGTAGCAACTGTAATTTATACCAATTCACTTAAGCCCTGGGTAGCCGTAGTCTGGTCAGGAATCTGGAATTTTCTGGGCGTAATTTTAGGAGGCGTAGGTGTGGCCGTGGGGATTATCAATTTACTGCCTGTTGAGTCGCTGATCGATCAAAACATTGCGCATAGTCTCTCCATGGTAATGGCACTGTTGATCAGTGCTATCTTCTGGAATTTACTTACCTGGTACTTCGGTCTGCCCTGTTCAAGTTCACATACACTTATCGGTTCAATTCTGGGTGTTGGTATTGCTTATTCTTTTTTGCCAGGCACTACACAGGCTGCCGTGGACTGGAGTCAAGCCCAAAAAATTGGATTATCGCTTCTTATTTCACCTCTCTTTGGTTTCTCCATGACCATTATTCTGATGTTCCTGTTAAGGACGCTGACTAAAAAAACTTCGTATGGCGATAGCCTTTTTAAGGAACCTAAAAAGAATGCGCCTCCTCCCCTTTGGATTCGGACCGTTCTCATCCTTACCTGCACGAGTGTAAGTTATTCGCATGGATCCAATGACGGACAAAAAGGAGTTGGATTAGTGATGTTGATATTGATCGGTATTGTTCCCGCCTATTTTGCATTAAATGAGAATGTTTCCCCGGCATCTCTTACAGGTTCGATTGTAAAAATTGAACAGATCGTTAAATCAATTAATCCTGAGCCACTCTCAGAACCAGACAAAAAAATACTGCAGGAAACAATCGCTATGAACGACCACGCAAAAGCATTGATCGCCAATGTTCCAAGTGTTTCCGAGATTGCAAAAGATCAACGCTTCCTTGTGCGAAAGGATATCATGGTAATGAACCGTAACCTCTACAACCTACTCAAGAAAGAAGAATTAATTATTAGTAAAGCCAACCGTAATACACTTGAAAAAGAACTTAAATCGATTAGAAGTATGACGGATTACTCACCTGTCTGGGTCATCATGATGATTGGTGTTTCACTCGGCCTGGGAACGATGATTGGGTGGCGAAGAATTGTGAAGACCATTGGTGAAAAAATAGGCAAGGAACACCTCACCTACGCACAAGGGGCCAGTGCTGAATTGGTTGCCGCAAGCACCATTGGGGTGTCAACCTATTTTGGATTACCGGTGAGCACTACACATGTGCTTTCATCAGGTATTGCCGGCAGCATGGTAGCTAGTAAGGGAATAAAAAATTTACAGGCCGCTACTGTACGAAATATTTTGATCGCGTGGCTCCTTACACTGCCCGTGGTGATGATCGTGGCCGGAGGCTTATTTCTGTTGTTCCGTGCAATTTTTTAGTAGCAGATTATCCAAGTCTATTTGAGATCGCTAAATTCCTGCCTCCTTATCAAGGTACTCTTGCACGATGTCAATTGCATTTGTTACTACATCGCTTAACGCTACTATGAAAGTACCTTCCTCTGCTATCGATATAGAATGCTTGATTGCTTCAATTTCTTTTGGGATTATTTCGTAGGTCACTTTTTTACCAGATGAGTTAATGCCATTCAAAATCAATCCGTTAATATTTTCTTCCGTTCTACCACGCAGGTGTTTCTCCTGACGGATAATGATATGGTCGAACATACGTCCTGCAATCCGTCCGC
>JANNQJ010000431.1:0-26525 GCA_031400675.1 Cyclobacteriaceae bacterium | reverse complement strand
CTGCTGTAATTGCAAAGAAAAACGGAAGTGCAAGGTTGGAATTAATCTTAAAAAGCATATGTGTTGTTGTTTTTAACTACTTGTATAGATAGTAAATATTTCTGCATTGAAATAATCTATTTTAAACACCAAAATAGTATGTTTTTTATTTCTTCCCCTCTATCAGTTTTTGTAGCGCCAGGTATTCATCACGCAATTTAGCGGCTTCCATAAACTCCAGGTCTTTCGCTGCTTTGTCCATAGCCTTGCGGGTACGGTCAGCCATTTTTTGTAGTTCGTCTTTGCTGAGATAAGCCACTACAGGGTCTGCAGCCAGTGAGGCTTCCTCCTGTTCTATATAGTATTTACGTGTGGATTTCATTTGCCCCATCACAGAGTTTGTCGAGCGTACAATGGTGGTAGGTATAATACCATTCTCAATATTATAATCGAGTTGAATTTTTCGCCTGCGGTTAGTCTCATCAATTGCCAGACGCATGGATTCGGTAATTTTATCGGCATACATGATAACCCGGCCGTTTTCATTTCGTGCGGCCCTACCAATGGTTTGTACCAGCGAACGTTGATTCCGGAGAAATCCTTCTTTGTCCGCATCTAAAATCGCAACTAATGACACCTCTGGTAAGTCCAGTCCTTCCCGCAACAGGTTTACTCCAACCAATACATCAAACACGCCTAATCGGAGTTCACGTAAAATTTCTACCCTGTCCAATGTCTTTACTTCTGAGTGTATGTAGCGGCACTTAACACCGGCACGTTCCATAAACTTCGTGAGTTCTTCAGCCATACGCTTAGTGAGGGTAGTTACCAACACTCTTTCTTTCTTCTTTACACGTTCATCAATTTCTTCCAGCAAGTCATCAATTTGGTTTTTGCTGGGGCGAACATCAATCTCCGGATCAAGTAATCCGGTTGGACGGATCAATTGTTCCACCACAACACCTTCCGATTTTCGTAATTCATATTCGGCAGGGGTTGCGCTTACATATACCGTTTGATTTAGAAGTGACTCAAATTCATTAAACGTGAGCGGGCGGTTGTCTAATGCAGCAGGAAGCCGGAACCCATAATCCACCAGGTTTACTTTTCGAGAACGGTCGCCACCCCACATGGCGCGTACCTGTGGTACAGTCACATGACTTTCATCAATGATCATGAGAAAATCGTCTGGAAAATAGTCGATTAAACAGAAAGGCCTTGCACCAGGTTCTCTTCGATCGAAGTAACGTGAGTAGTTTTCAATGCCTGAGCAATATCCCAGTTCGCGCATCATCTCCATGTCGAATTCGGTGCGTTCTTTTAATCTTTTAGCTTCCAAAAAACGCGTTTCTGACTCAAACATTTCTACCTGGTGGACCATGTCATCCTGAATTTCTCTGATCGCCTGATGTAGCATGTCTTTTCCGGTAACGAATAGGTTGGCAGGAAAGATAGTTACGATGGTTTCATCGGATATTTTCTTTCCGCTGATGGGCTCAATGCGCTGAATAGATTCAATCTCATCTCCCCAGAAATACACACGAATAGCATAATCCGCATAGGCAAGGAAAATATCTACCGTGTCGCCCTTTACCCGGAATGTTCCGCGTTTGAAGTCCGCTTCCGTGCGACTGTACAAAATATCCACCAAGCCAAAGAGTAAGCGATTGCGCACAATATTCTCACCAACCTGTAGTTTGATTACATTTTTTCCAAACTCCTCCGGATTTCCAATACCATAAATGCACGATACAGAAGCTACTACAATTACATCCCTCCGGCCTGTAAGCAGGGAAGAGGTAGCACTCAACCTGAGTTTTTCAATTTCTTCGTTTATAGAAAGATCTTTCTCTATATACAGGTTTGAGGATGGTATGAATGCCTCTGGCTGATAATAATCGTAGTACGAGATAAAATACTCCACCGAATTTTGCGGAAAGAAATTTTTGAACTCTCCGTAAAGTTGTGCAGCTAAGGTTTTATTGTGACTTAGAATGAGTGTAGGCCGATTGACCCGCGCAATCACGTTAGCCATTGTAAAAGTTTTACCCGATCCGGTAACCCCTACTAAAGTCTGATTTGCTTCACCATTTTCAAGACCTGATACAAGTTGCTCGATCGCTTTCGGCTGATCACCGGTAGGTACGTATTCGCTTGTGAGGGTAAAATCCATGGTTGGAAGTTAATAGTTATCATTTAATAGTAGCGGGAATTTACAGAACTAAAAGTCTGCACTTTTACGATTAACAGATAACGATTAATTTATAAGAATTAGAGAAAGTACATCCCCCAGCCCCCTTCAAATGGGGAACAGTGAGGAGCATAAAATGGTGTTAGCGAAGACGAAACCATCCCCCTTGAAAAGGGGGTAGGGGGATTCAAGCGAGGCCAAACAAATCCATAATGTGACAAAGTAGGATTAACGCTGGAGTTAGTTATTCCAAATCTGCCACGATTTTTCTGCCTGCACATGCAGCATTTCTAACCCATTCTTAATGGTAGCTCCGCGCATTTCTGCTTTTTGTAAAAACTGGGTGCGGGCGGGGTTATAAATCAGGTCGTATACGTAATGATCTTTTGTCAGGTGCTCCGGATCAAACGGGGGCAGGGCATCGGTATTCGGGTGCATCCCCATCGGAGTAGTATTGATGACTAAAAGCGATTCGGCAATCTCTTTTGGGTTGTTGTTAATGTCCTCGTATGAATAGTCTCCTTTTTCCTTTTCGCGCGACACTATTTTATGTTCAACGCCCAATTTAGTCAGTGCCTGGCGCACTGCTTTGGATGATCCACCGGAACCCAGTACAAGCGCCTTATAGGATTTATCTTTTGGTAACCACTTTTCGATGGTTTCGAAAAAAGCATCCGAATCTGTATTGTATCCTTTTAATTTCCCTTTCTGTACCCTGATCACATTTACAGCTCCAATCTTTTGAGCAGCCGGATCAATTTCATGGAGGTATTTCAGCACTTGTTCTTTGTACGGTAATGTTACGTTGAGTCCGCACAACCCTTCATTTTCTTTTATGAGCGTTTGAATATCCTGAATTTTTCCAAGTGGAAAGAGTTCATAGTGATAATCGCGTAAACCTTCCCTGAAGAACTTTTCATCAAAATATGATTTAGAGAACGAATGGCTAACCGTTGATCCAATTAGTCCGAAAATTTTTTCCATGTTAATGTTTTGTTTTTAGTCTTACCGCAATCTTTTCAATTAATACAACAACCAATACGCCCAGCGCCATCATGAAGATCGCCTGAAAAAGTTGAGGGTCTTTTCCAGTGACAGATAAGAAGTCCCAAGGTAATACACTTTTATCAAATACTGCAATTTGATCACCATGGCTATTAGTCGCATATTCCAGTACTTTACGCCAGGGCCATACTTTATTCAACGCACCTACCATAAAACCGGATAATAATGCAATTACAACCTGATGATAATTTGTTAATGCCGTTGTTAAAAGCCTTGAAATACCAAGTAAGCCCGACACGCACCCAATCGTGAAGACTAAAATCACAAGCATGTTAAATTCATTTAATGCCGTAACGATGTATTGATATTTGCCAATCAGCAATAGAATAAATACACCGGAAATTCCAGGCAGCACCATGGCACAAATGGCAATTGCCCCTGCTAGAAAAACAAAAAATATATTATCAGGTGTTTGAACCGGTGAAGAGACCGTTAGGAGATAAGCGAGCACAACACCTATTACGAATCCTGCGGCAGAACCAGGTTTCCATTTTTTTATTTTACGC
This sequence comes from Cyclobacteriaceae bacterium, assembly GCA_031400675.1. Taxonomy (GTDB): domain Bacteria; phylum Bacteroidota; class Bacteroidia; order Cytophagales; family Cyclobacteriaceae; genus UBA2336. The sequence goes on along the minus strand of JANNQJ010000431.1, from coordinate 22,784 downwards.
AATATCAATGGGAAGGACATCACGATCAAGCCAAAGAAAAATGACCAGGTCATGATCGGGTAATACTTAAGCAAGTTCAACATCATACCCGATATTAACAGGAGACTTGTTGCTATCCCTGCCAAAACAGTAACTAAGAAATTGCCATTGATCTTTTTCCAGAATGCAGCGAACTGAAATTTAGAAAGAAGTCGAACGGAAGCTGAATCAAGCTCGTTGATTGAATGAACAAGCTCTTCATAAATTCCCGTAATAAAAGCGATTGATCCTCCGGAAACCCCCGGAATAACATCAGCCACTCCCATACTTACCCCTTTTAGATAGAGGAGAATATAATCCTGAAGTCGTCTCAACTCAGTTAGTCAGCATGAAACGGAGGTGTAGATTTATCAACTTTTCTTTCAATACCAAGGAAATGTAAAAAAGTATCGCCACGTAAACCTAAGCGGATCGTTTCCAATGGAATTACTTCGTTGGGGGCAATGTTTCCTAAGTTTACGTTTGGACCCAGCAGTTTTATAAACCACACTTGTTGTGCTTTTTGCGGAGCCTCCCAGATTATTTTTTCGAAAGGAATTTTTGTTAGAATTTCCTGCACTAAACCAGAACGTACTTCACCAGTAGCTCGGAACAACCCCACGTTTCCGCTTTCACGTGCTTCACCAATCACTTTCCAAGCACCCGCATCCAGCTCCTTCTGCATGAGGTCAATCCATTGGTAGGGTGGTATTATTTTTTCCGCATCTTTCGATCCTACTTCCGATAGTACCGTTACTTGCTCGGAAAGCTTCGATATGTAGTCACATTTTTTGTCGTGATCTAAATCCATGGATCCATCCGACACCTCTGCAAAGGACATCTCAAACGTATCTAACACCCGCCTATATTCGTCAAACTGATCGCGGATGATGAACGCTTCAAAGAGCGTACCGCCAAAATACGTTGGTATGCCGGCATCCTTGTATACCTTCAGTTTTTCTTTCAGATTGGGAGTTACGAACGATGTGCCCCAGCCAAGTTTTACAATGTCAACATGATCTGCACAAAGACTTACAAAGTCTTCTGCTTCGCGAATACTCAGGCCTTTGTCCATGGCCATGGTAAAGCCGTATTGCCTGGGCTTGCGTGTGCGCTCAGGTAAGTTTTTTAAGTCGTAGTTCATCAGGTATTTTCTTTTCTAAATTGTTCGATGATTTTATACAGCGCCTTTTGAGTTTCCAGTTTAGGGAAGAACTCAAATAGAATGGAATGGCCATCGAAGTCCAAAATTAAAGCATTTTCTAAATAATTAAAGGCCTCCTTGTATTGGCCTGCCTCTATAAGGTAGATGGTCATCCGGTAGAATATCTCAGCATCATCAGGATTCTCAGCAAATGCCTGCGACAAAACATCGTTTGCTTTTGTATGGTCGCCTTGCTCGTAGAAAATAAAAGACCAGTTTAACCAGATTTCCTTGTCTTTCGGATCAAGTTTGCTTGCCTCTTCATAGGCATCAACACTGGATACAATATTTCCAACTTTAAATTCGGCATGCGCAATAGCTTTCCAATATTCAGGGTTTTCCGCATGGAGTTTTAAAGCTTTGTTATAAAAATGTAACGCCTGGTACCATTTCTCTTGCTTCTCCAGACATGCTCCCGCACCAAACCAGGCTTCATCATATAAGTTGTCGAGCTTGGCAGACTTTTGAAAATACTTCAGTCCAAGATCATATTGTTCGAGGCTTTCGTATGCTGCCCCGATCGAGCAATATACTTCAGCACTGGGACCTTCGAGTTCGATTGTTTTTTTAAAGGAGTCAAGTGCTTTGGTGTATTCAGCCAAATTCATGTAGGTATTGCCAACATTGAAATAGGCTGATGCAAACGTATCATCAATAGTAATGGCGAAATCATACGCTTTCAAGGCATCATCGTATTGGCCTAACTTGTTGTATACAATCCCCAAATTGTACCAAGCGGATGCGGAATATGGATCTTCGTCAATAAATTTTTTGTAGAAAGAAACGCTACTCTCCAGTTGGTCGGTTACATCAAGACAATACGCCAACTCATATAATGCCCCTTCGTGATTGATATTAAACTCAATTGAATTTTTGTAAGCCTCAATAGCAGATATAAAATTCTCAATATGTTGATACGCCAACCCAATATTATAATAGACTTCGTCTTTGTCATCTGTAAACTCGAGAGCATGTTCATAACTTTCAATGGCTTCTTTGTGTTTCCCTTGAAGTGTATAGATGGATCCTTTTGTCAGGAATACTTCAGGATCATTGGGTTGTAAATTCTCAGCCTTCTCCAGCAACTCTAATGCTTCCGTGTATTCCTCTAGTTGAGAAAGGATTTGTGCCTTACTTGTAATAAGTTGAGTAGAAAAAGGATATTGGCTGATGGCCATGTTCACCGCCTGAAGGGCCTTGTTATACTTGGTACGCAGCAGATAGAAATCGATGATCTCTTCGTAGGCATCGATGTCAAAAAAATCAGTTTTCTTCTTTCGCAGGTGGTCTTCAAATCTCTTAATCAGGTCGTTCCCCTCATCCTCTCTTTTTTTCCGGTATTCCTTCGCCATGGGCCAAATGGGTTTGCCTAAGATAAATAAAAATAGGCTGCAAATCTACACGCATTATTTATTTTTTATTCCGAATCTTCTGTTATAATGTTCGCAGCACCATTGTAGTGTATCATCAATGGTTTGAAAATTAAAGTTTAAAGCTTTTTTAATCTTTTGATTGTTATACTGAAAGAAAGTGTCAACTAACCGGGCAGTTTCAAGCGTAATCAGGGGCTCGGAGCCTGTTACCCAAGTTCGACTGCTCTCTATACCAGCCAGTATTTTTGCAAGGGTCGCATTAACTTTTATGGAGGGACCTTTCTTTTGAAAACCCTGCGCCACTTTATCAAAAAATGTCTTGAATGGCAGGGAGCCTGCACTTAAAATAAAACGTTCGCCTTCAATCGAGGAATTAAATAAGTGTAGTGAGATTTCTGCCACATCGCGAACATCCACATAATTCAGTGAACCGTTAATATAAAAGGGTCTTTGCTTCCATGCGTACTTAAAAAGTTGGGTACTACTCTTATCCCAGTTACTGAAGCCAAGGATTACGGAAGGATTTATAATTACCGTACTTAGACCTTCTTCCTGTCCGCGAAACACTTCAAGTTCGGCTTTGTATTTCGATTCACCATATTTGCTGTTGATCGAAGTATCCACCCACTTATTTTCTTCATTCAAATTAGTCTGGCCCTTTTGTCGTCCCAGGGCAGAGACTGAACTCACATGTAACAATCTTTTAATGTTTTTTGAAAGGCACACGTTTACAACGTTGCGCGTACCTTCCGTATTAATTTCAAAAATTACCTTGGCTTTACGAGGATTGAAGGATACATAAGCGGCTGTATGAATGACCCCTGTTACTTCTTTGAAAGCTTCTTCTAAAGAAACAGGATCGGTAATATCGGCATCACGCCACGTAATTTTTTCTCTCAAATCATTTAAGAAAGAAGTGTCACTTCCTGTTCTTTTAAGAGCAACGAAAGGTATATTGTTCTCGCAAAGATTGCGGACGATGTAACTTCCCAACAAGCCTGTGGCTCCAGTAATTGCAATCATAAAAGTTGAGGGTAAGGGGTATAGGTATATCTTATATCTTTATATCCTCCCTAAAGCGTATTATTCAACAGGGGTAAAGATATTGCTTTTTGGAAGTATTTGGTATGCCGTGTTTTTTCCAGCAAATGAATATGCTGTTGATTATGACAATCGCTTCCAAGAAGGTGCACCCATCCGTTGTCAATTAATTTTTGAGCAATGGTTTGTGCTGCTTTCGAATAGTATCCAGAGATGGAAGAAATATTTAGTTGAAACAATACGCCACGGTTTAATATATCTTCGGCCTTCGAAAAATTGCTTTGTAGGTAGAGGTATCGTTCGGGGTGGGCAAGCACAGGCCTGAAGCCTTTTGTGGTTGCTAAAAAAATAAACTCTTTCAGATTTAAGGGTTCTGTCATGAAGTTTGTTTCAAACAGAAGGTAGTTGTTGCCGAATGTCAGCAACGGTTCATTTGTCTCTATTTTTTTTATCAATTCTTCGTCCAGGTAGTATTCAGCTGCAGCTTGTATCTCTACGGAAATCTCTTTTGCTGCAAGCCAGCGGGTTAACTCTTCATGTTTTGCAAGAATAATTTCGTTTGTATTTTTAAAAAAGTCACTCATCACATGAGGTGTTGTGATCAGTTTTCTGTATCCAAGTTTATGAAATTGTCGGATGATGGACTCAGCTTCTTCAAAGGATTGTACACCATCGTCCAGCCCGGGAAGTAAATGGGAATGAATATCAATTGTGGGAAGAGTGCCTGCTTCCTGACTGCTATTCCTTTTAAACCAACTAAGCACGTTTAAAAATGGATTTCAACCATGGAGTTTTATCATTTTCCTCGTAATACCCTGCTCCATAGTAACCTTCATGTGTCGAGGGGAGGGCATTTAACAAGGTGGTGACATTTGTAAATTTATTTACTTTTACTATCCGCTGCAGGCTATGTAAAAAGTCTTTCTTTGAATAATTGGCCCTGAAAACATAAATGGAAATATCAGCCCGTTTCATCGCCATAATTCCATCCGTTACTAAGCCGACCGGTGGTGTGTCTAATAAAATAAAATCGTAGTGCGTCTTAAGTTCTTCAAGCATGCTTGTGAATTCCCCGTTCAGCAAAAGCTCTGAAGGATTTGGTGGTTGAGGGCCTGAAGGGATAACATCAAAATTATCGAGGGGCGTTTTAAGTAAGCACTCCTGCCATGAATTTTTTCGGATTAGGATCGTACTGATTCCCTTGGAAAGATCATCCTGTCTGACCGGTGAATGGGGCTTAGCTTTTCTCATATCCAGATCAAGCAATACGACTTTCTTCTTTGACAAAGCCATTACACCTCCGAGGTTCATGGCAATGAACGATTTCCCTTCTCCCGAAACGGTAGAGGAAATTGCAATTACTTTTTTGGAAGAGTTGACGCTGAAGAAATCGAGATTGGTTCGGAGAGTCCGGATCGCTTCACTTACCATCGATTTAGGATGCTCAAGAATGTGAAGAGTGGCTCCATTTTGTCTTCGAAGTGTCGGAATGATGCCTAACAAGGGTACAGAGGTCAACCTTTCAATTTCGAAAACATTCGTGATTTTATTGTTTAATAGATACAGCACACCAAGCAGGAAAACAACGATTACAATACCTGCGACAAATCCAATTCCGTAAATGATGGGTTTATTAGGAGCAATTGGATTTAAAGGCAACGTAGCAGTTGATAGTAGTTTAAAATCAGGAGTACTACCTGCCTGGGCAATTTCAAATTCTGATTTATGTTGATTCAACATCAGGTAAAGTTCCTCATATAATTTATAAAAGCGTTCATTTTTATTGAACTGAGTATTTTTATCAGGCATACTTACAAAAGCTCCCTCCAGGTTGTTTCGGGCTTTATTGAGCTCCTGCAATTTTGTAAGGCAGCTTGTTTTCAAAGCGGTGAGCCCCGTTAGAACTGTAGTTTGCACCGATAGAATTTCTTTTTCTTTTGCTTTGTATGCAAAGGTTGTTTCATTGTATGACAACTTCATTCTGCCCATTTCCAAGTGTAGTTGTTGAAGTTGTTCAATACTTTTGTTAATGAAGGCAGGAAGAGAGTTTTGTTGAATTGAGTTTTGGTAAAAATCTCCTGTAGCGATGTTATCCATTACACTATTTACTTCATTTATTCTCTTTGTCAGCTCGAAACGCTGCGAGTCAATTTTATTAATTTGAAAAATAGTTTTTTTAAGGTCTTCCTTTAGGTCGCTGGTTTTATTTTTTAAAGTGAAGTTCTCGAAATAGTTTTCGTATTCACCCATTTTTGTCTCTATTTGTCGAAGTTCATTCGTGAGCCAATCAATCTTTTGTTTATTGGTCAGGTTTTTTTGTTCATTGCTATAGCCTAAGTACAAGGAGTCAATTCCATTTACAAGGTCTCTCGCTTTGTAGGGATTGTTGTCTTTAAACGAAACCCGGATGGTTTTAGCACTAAAGTTAAGAGGTTCAACTGTCAGGTTTTTAATCAAGTAGTCAAGGAGTACATCTCGACTATTATAGACGAATGAATAATTAATATCTTTTTGGAACTTCTGGTCAGGTTTCATGACGAGGATGAGTTCACAACCCTCCACCGATAGCGGCTCATTGAAAGTACCTGTTACCAGATTACCTGCTGCTCCTATACGTAGCTCGAATTGTGAAGAGCTTTTTTCTTCTACATAAAATGACTGATTGTGAAGAGATGGATTTAATGAGATGAACGTTACCGTAAAAGGAGAGGATTTGTACAATTCATAGTTCAATAATTGCCCGATACTGAAGTATCGAATATTCAGATCAAGCGAGTCAATTACATTGTTGAGGAATAATTTTGATTGGATGGTCTCAATTTCACCCGAGAGAAGGTTGAGATTATTATCCTGGGTAAATTCACGAATACCCAGCTCTGTGGCGTCTTGCTTTACATCCAATTTAATCTCCGACTCGGATTCATAGAGATCTTTTGTATAACGTACAAAGAGTATGGCGGTCGCATTTGTAACAATAAAAATTAGGATTATCCAAAGCAGGTTATTTCGAATAATAATCCGAAACTTGTTAAAGTCAATGCTCTCTGACGGATTAGAATGAGTAATTTCTTCCAAGGGAGTATTCTTATAATCCAATAACGACAATTAGTGTAGCAATACTTATGACCAAGCTAAAAAGGGCAGCATAGTCCTTAGTGGCCTCACTCACTGGCCTGCGGATCGGTTCTACATATACAATGTCTCCATGCTGCATAATCATATTAGTTTTATGATACCCATCAATCGTGCTGAAATCAGCAACAAAATATTGTTCACCACGCATCACCCTGATATTTTGAGCCTTCGAATTATTGTCAATTGCATTTGACAGTGACAGGATTTCAGCCAATGTTACATTCTCATTTACCAGGGGTATTACCTTTCCGCCAGGTGCCCCTAATACAAAAACCCGCTTGTTGGTGTATTGAAGTGTTACGAAGGGATCTTTATAAAATTTCGCGTATTCTTTTTGAAGAAGTTCTTCAGCTTTGCGTATAGTTAGATTCTCTATTTTAAGTTCTCCAATCATCGGAAATTTCACGATGCCGTTTGCGTCCACCAGAAAATCAGGGTCTGGGCGGCTCATGTTGTTTTGTGCAGGTAAATCTTTCATCAATTCCCAATCCGGGTCAATAATCCGTTCTCCACCGCTTGTATAAACAGCGAGCTTGAGGTAGTCATTTTTTTGTATGATGTAATTTTTTTCAACCTCTGCAACTTGCTGTTTCACTGCATTCTCAGGTACCTTAAACATGATATTCTGTTTATAGCCACAAGATGCCAGAACCACTACAGCAAGGAGAGAAAAAGACCTACAAAATTTCAATTTCACTTTGAATCAATATTAAGCCTGTGAAATTACGGATTTTCTCAACAACTCTTGAAAGGTAGTCAACTTCTGATCTTTTTCTGAAAGCACTGGATTGTTAAATGGCCATTGAATATTCAAGTCGGGATCGTTCCAACGTATGCCACTTTCAAAATCACGGTTATAGATATTTGAACTTTTATACAAGAACAGGGAATCTTCCAAGGCAGCAAAGCCATGTGCGAAACCTTCTGGCACCATCAACAAGTTATGACGTTCAGAATCCAAAACACATATATGCGTCTTGCTAAAAGTGGGAGAGTTCTTCCGCAAGTCGACAACAACATCCATTACTTTACCCTTCAGTACCGATACCAGCTTAGCTTGCTGCCAGGGAGACAATTGAAAGTGCAACCCCCGAATAACCCCTTGGTTTGAGAATGAAACATTTTCTTGAGTGAATCTGTACTGAATACCGAAGCTGTGAAATATTTCCTTTTTGTAAAACTCAAAGAACCATCCTCGGTTATCATGGTATACCTCCGGAATGATTTCCAGGAGTCCTTCAATACCGGTCTTTATTATTTGCATGAAAACAACAATTCCTTACAAGGGCTTTAGTGCTGTAAGGGTGCCAAGATATTTATTAATGACGATAGATTCGTCATACTCGGCCTCCATTTTTTGGCGACCGTTATGGCCCATTTTTTTGAGTGTGGCATCATCAAACTGTGCCATGGTGTGCATCTTCTCAGCCAGGTCATCAGCATCTTTCAACTTGCAAAGCAGTCCATTCACATTATTGTCTACGACCTGCTTACAGCCGGGAACATTTGTAGCAATGATTGGTTTCGAAGAACTGGCAGCTTCGAGCAACGTACGTGGTGTACCTTCTCTATAGGAAGGGAGCACAATGCAATCGGCCTGTTGAATAAAATGCCGAACATCTGCCGTGGTACCTAAATATTCTATAGTACCTGAGTCGATCCATTCTTTAATAATGTCTTTTCGAATACCGCGTTTGTGCTCAGGATCCATAGCGCCTAAAATCTGGTAGCGGGCATTTAAGCCTTCTGATTGCAGTTTTTTTACTGCGTCAATGTACTCTAGAATACCTTTATCGGTAATGAGTCTGGAAATCAGCAGGAATGTAAACTTTTGATTTCGCTGAAAATTCAACGGTTTAAATTTCTCCAGGTCAATACCAGAACCTGGAAGTAAATCCACGGTATGAGAAGGCACTAATTTTTTATCCAGGAAAAGTTTGAGGTCATCCGGGTTTTGAAAAAATACTTTTTTGGGGAACCTGAAACTGATTCTATACAGAAACATGGCAAAAGCCGAGAGCAGATCGTTCTTCAGGAAAACAGTACCCAATCCACAAACATTATTTACAACTGGAATTCTCAAAAAAGATGCTGCAAGTGCCCCGTATACATTTGGTTTAATGGTATAATGGAGTATTACATCCGGTCTTATCTCCTTGTACAAAGAGTAAAGTTCAAAAATAAGTGCTAAATCTTTTATTGGGTTAGCACCACGGCTATCCATTTTCAACGCATGATGGGTACAACCAGCCTCCATTAATTTTACAGTGTAGTCATCATTGGGGGCAATCGTATGGATTTCGTGACCCGCAGACTGGAGGGATCGAATTAAATTCATCCTGAAATTGAAAATATTCCAGGAGGTGTTCAGCACAATGGCAACTCTCATGAGGGTTTAGATTAAAGCCTAGGATACAAGCCCAAAAGAACCTTTTGGAGCCAATACCCTGAGGTTCAATTAACAAAAGTAGAAAAAAGTAACCGCACGTTAAAGCCCGTAACAATTTATCGCGTAAAATTGCCACCTCTTTAATAATGACACAGCAAGATACCGCCATTTTAGTAGCGATTGGCACTACCAGAAGTTCAGAAGAAACCAACGAGCACTTGGATGAATTGGCTTTTCTTGCTGAAACGGCTGGTATTCATACCATAAAGCGGCTGGTTCAAAATCTCCCCACCCCTGACTCCCGGACTTTCATTGGAAAAGGTAAACTTGCCGAGTTGAAAGAATATGTCGAGGCCAGGCAGATAAAACGTGTCATTTTTGACGATGATTTAACGCCTTCTCAACTACGTAACCTGGAAAGAGAATTAAACCCCAAGGATAAAGAGCCGGTTGTGAAAGTCTATGACCGCAGCCTGTTGATTTTGGATATCTTTTTGTACCGTGCACAAACAGCTCAGGCTAAGACCCAGGTTGAACTGGCAAGGAATCAGTATTTATTGCCTCGATTAACCCGTTTGTGGACTCACCTGGAACGCCAGCGCGGAGGAACCGGAACACGCGGAGGTGCTGGTGAGCGCGAAATTGAAACGGACAGGCGAAATATTCGCAACCAGATTTCCATTTTGAAAGACCGCCTTGAAAAAATAGAGAAGCAAAGAATCACACAGCGGAAGTCACGGGGGAACATTGTTCGTGTTGCACTGGTGGGGTATACAAATGTGGGTAAATCTACGATGATGAACTTGCTCTCTGGTTCCGGGGTGTTGGCCGAAAATAAATTGTTTGCTACGGTCGATTCAACAGTTCGGAAAGTAGTGTTTGGTAACATTCCTTTTTTGTTGTCTGATACGGTTGGGTTTATCCGGAAACTTCCACACCATTTAATAGAGTCGTTCAAGTCTACCTTGGATGAGGTTCGCGAGGCGGATATTCTTTTGCACGTTGTAGATGTGGCACATCCCTTTCATGATAACCAGATTGAAGTGGTTAATAAAACGCTAGGAGAAATTGGTGCAGGGAGTATTCCAACCATCCTTGTTTTAAATAAAGTAGACATGTTAAAAGCTACAAACGAACTGGAGCCCACCAATTTAGAAGAGATGAAGCGAAATTATAGACAACATGGTTTTGAAAAGGTGGTTTTCGTTTCCGCAACTCATGGAGAGAACATTTCGGAATTGAAAACGATTATGTTTGAGGAAATCAGAAAGAAACACATTCAGATATACCCAAACTATTTACAAAACGGGTATGAATTTTCGCCCGATTTTACAAAAGCAGTACAGGAGGAAGAATAGTTTTATATTTTTGTGAACATTGGTCTCGTAGTTCAACGCCCGCCAGTCGGACGGGGATAGAATAGAATTTATAGTTTACACTTAAACTTTCTGAAGTTTAAAATGGTCTCGTAGTTCAACGGATAGAATAGAAGTTTCCTAAACTTTTGATCCCAGTTCGATTCTGGGCGAGACTACTTTATGGTTCTCAAGCCTTTTATTAACTTTTTTTGCTATATTTTTTCCAAGAATACTTGATTTTAGTCCATCCAAAATGGACTTCCACCAAACGTTGAAAATCAATCTCTTTCGATCGCGTTCGATATCGATAATTCCAACTGCTTTAGCGTTCTCTCCTGATTGATCTCTATTCTTTTTGATGAAAAGACTAATAAAGAATGTCTTAAATTCATTTGTCTTCCCATTATTCTTATTGAGCCCCAAAAGCCGAAGATCTTCATAATCAATATCAAGTTTGCCTTTTGATACAAACTCGGTATATGTAAAATCAAACGTAAGACTATTGAGGTTGCCTGATTCTATTCGAATGTTAGCAATGGGTATAAATACCGGATTAAGTTTAGCCAATGAAAAATTTGAAACCTTACCCTTTACGGTGTAGTGAGAGGTGCTGTCTAGCGGAAATTGAAAAGCTGCATCGATCCTGCCAGTACCCATCAAAAGCCCATTGGCGCGCAAGACCGCATAAGGTTCTTCATTTTTAAATAGTCGATTGTTCAATCCGGTAAAGGTGGCATTCACTTCATCAAAAGTTATCTTGGTGAGTTCGTCACCTTTTTCAGGAAATTCTTCTATTGTTATGCGTGAATTTTTTATCAGGATCGAATCTATTTTTACCTTCCACGAAAGGTCTAAAAAACTTTCCATAGGCAAGGGTATATTATAATCTCTCAAGAAAGGGATTCTTTTGTCTTTAAAGGAGAATAAATCGAATGATTGAACTACAATTTTGTCAGCTACAAAGGTGCTATCGAAAAGTTTATCAAACTCTACACCCTCAAGCGTGAGTTGAGGGATGGAAATATTTAACCTCCCTGCTTGCTCACCTAAATACTGAGCAAATTTATACTTACTGAAGTTGGGGATGAGCAAGATAGAATCGAGAACGATCTTCTGATCTTGCGAATTGAAGGAGAGTTGTTTGATGGTTCCTCCATACATTCCTTCATCCCTGCTGAAATTCATACTTTTGATAACACCCCTAGAGTTTTTTAAGGAATATTGCATAGCATGGTTCGAATCGAAACGGACTGCAGCATCAGTCAGGTGTACATTAACCAATGCCGAAAAAGTAACAATCGTATCCGACATAATTTGTGTTTCAATAGTATTCAAGGTGATTGAATTGCATTCAAATACCCTGTATTTTGAAACATTTTTTTCTTGATTGGGCTGTTTGATATTGGTGTTATATTGAACCTTCGCGCTATCCAGTATAATTTCGTTAACGTGAATAGTTTTATGAGCCAGTAATTGATACAAACTAACGCCCTTTACATGCAGCGTATTTATCATTAAAGAATGCGGGGCAGAATTCAGACTATCTGGAGTAGAACTCCATTCCAGGTTTTTAATCAGTAAAGAACGGTTAAGCAGATTCAGCTGAAGGAATGAGATCTTTCCATTTTGCGAGTATATTTTTTCTGTGATTTTATTTTCCAGGTAGGGTGTGATGGAAAGTGCAAAAACTATCACCAAGAGTAGAACACTACTGAGAATGATTACCCATCTGTAAAGAATACGTTTACGAGACTTCATAAAAGTAGAATCCTGCATGTGCAGGATTCCATTTCTTTAAATACCTCTATCGCCCCTGATCACGCGGAATAGTATAGCTATTATTGCGATGACCAGTAAAATGTGAATAAGGTTACCCATCGGGTAGACAAAGTAGCCCAAGAGCCAAAGGATGATCAGAACGACTGCAATGACATAAAGTAAGTTGCCCATAAGAGTTTGGTTTACATGTGGTTTTGAAGCGAACTTGTGAGAAATGTATGCCAAAAATGAATATACTGTGTTTAAGTGTTACTGACTATAAACCAAACCTTCTATGCTTAAATTCTACGCATATGTGAGGCAAAAAATTCACACTCTATAATTAACATGAAACTCATTACAAGAAGCAAAAGTGGCATGATTTTGCTATGCACACATGTAAATGATACGTGTATGAAGGATGTTATAATGTTGATAGCTGTTTTTGTAATAGGATACATGTCCTTTCTCTTAGTGGTGTTTTTCCTTGGTAAATTAATTTTTCCATTTCTTACCGAAGAAGAACTTAAAAGACGCAATACGTTAATAAACCTAAAGAGATCGTAGCGTATTGGCATAGGCTGCAGGGTAGTCTTTCTATTTCGCAATTACTTTAATTAGAGTGCCCTTACTGATCTTGTCAGTCAACAGCATCCCATTTAAAATTGCTAATTCCTCAAACCTGTCAGGTGACATATTGAAATTCTGAAACGCGGCCTTTAGGGTCATCTGCTGTGACACTGTTTTTATCCGGATCAAATCCGGCTTTCTATTGAGCTTTTCAATCGTTCTTAATTCTTCGAAATTTCTAATTGTTGAAAGGAAGGATGGTTGGTAGGTTGGAAATTTTGACAGTTCAGAAATGCCCATCATACTATAAATATTACTCTGAAATTGAATGAGTGTGGAAAGCACACGTATTGTGCCTTGTTCCTGTTTTTGATCGGCCAACATGAGAATAGCGGGTAAACCATTGATGGTTTCTTTTTTAGATTCTACCAGTACAAGTTTATAATTCTCCAATATTTTTTTCGCAGCGTCATCCAGCGAAGTGCCCGCTCCAAGGGTTAATATCAGCAACGCTTCTCCGCCCTTCGGGGCCATCTGTACCTGCTGTGGCGTATTTTGTAGTTTCCAGTCGTTGGGAATTGAAAATAGAAACTTTAAATCAGGATGATAAAATACACCATTTTCCACGAACCCATTTCTAGGGTCTTCACCTAAAATCAGTCCGTCAATTCTTTTTAAATAGCTTTCTCTGTTGATTTGTGCATTCGTCAGTTTTAATTTTTTCTTCCAATCTATTGCTAGTTTTGCAACCTTTAAATTTCGTTCTTCAGGAGAAGGGTGTGTGGATAGGAATTCCGGAACATCTTCACCACCGGCAGCTGCCTGCTCTCGCTCCAATGTTTTAAAAAAACCTGCCATTTCAGAGGCGTCATAGTTAATGCGAGATGAATACTCCACACCAAGTTTATCAGATTGTCGCTCAGCATCTCTTCCAAAGCTCATCATGGCCAACTGCATCCCTGCCGAAAGAGGTTCTATAAACTGAGAAAGCTCCGGCACCAGTAACACGCCTGCAATAATCCCGAGTTGACCCAACATAGCATTTCGTTGTTGGATAACTGAGTGACGCGCAGTAATATGACCGATTTCATGCCCAAGTACTCCTGCAAATTCAGCTTCATTATTAAAATGAGCCATTATACCTCTGGTGAAATACACATAACCTCCTGGAACGGCAAAGGCGTTGATCACCGGTGAATCCACAATCTTAAATTCATAGGCGAGTTTGGGACGGTGCGAAACCGCTGCCATTTCTAGACCTTTTTGTGTGATGAATTTTTGTAGAGCAGGATTGTTGTACAATCCAAAAAATGCTACGACTTGCGGATCAGATTGCTGTCCCATGGCAATTTCTTGTCGTTCCGACATGAGCACAAACTGTCGCCTTCCGGTTACGGGATTCATGGCACAACCCAACAGAAGGAGCAGACTGAAAACAAAGACAAGATTCGTTATGGATGGCGGTGTTTTCATGTCTACATACTTTTCCTGAGATGAAGAAATGTTCCTATACTAAAAGGAGCATGCTTAGCCTTGTTGCCAAGGTCAATATCTGCCATCAATTCTCTTTCAAAGTATACCATCTCTTTTCGCTTCAGGTTTTCCTGTGGCTTACAATAGTATAGTCTGTCTGCATACCGGCTGATGATAAGTTTTTTGGATGGAAAAATTCTTTCATAAACCATCTCTCCTGTTTTGTACTTGTTTTCCATATATATGATTATTTCCTTTACTTGTTCTTTACTGGTCACTGATAAACACAGTACACTTTTCACACTATGTTTATTTTAGCCGCTATAATGGAGGTAAAGGGCTAAAAATTATGCCACACCATTTTCTTCGTATTGAACGAAATTTTCAATCCGTAAAATGGGATTCCCACAGACCTAGGGAATTATTTCTACATATAAAGTACTAAACTAGTTGTCAGTTATTAGAGACAAGAATTAATCGGATTTTCAGAAACTCTTAAAGAGGTTGTAAAAATGTAGTGTAATCTAAATCCACTCCTTTGGCAAGAGCCAATAAATTGGCAATAGCATATCCATTCGCATTAATTAATAAAAATTGTAACTTGCAGTCCCTTTCTGATTTGTGGGTAACGATCATGTTATTTTCATCGATTTGCGAGGAATTATCCACCAAAACATAACTATGGCAAGATCACAGGAGACATTTAGTAAAAAAGAAGCGGAAAAAAGAAAGCTGCAAAAACGAAAGGAAAAGGAACAACGTAAGGAAGAAAGAAAGGCGAACGCCAAAGAAGGCAAGAGCCTGGAGGAAATGATGGCCTATGTAGATGAAAATGGCAATATCTCCTCAACGCCACCTGATCCTTTGAAGAAGAAAGCCATCAAAGAAGAGGATATCATGTTAGGTGCCCGTAAGCATGAAGCACCTAATCCGGCAGATGCTTTTCGAACAGGAAAAGTTACATTCTTCAATGAATCAAAAGGATACGGCTTTATTAAGGACCTACAAAGTCAGGAAAGTATTTTTGTGCACATCAATGCGCTTCAGGGCCCTATAAAAGAAAATGATAAAGTGACGTTTGAAGTAGAGAAGGGGTTTAAAGGACCCAATGCCGTGCGCGTAAAGGTTACAGGATAAGATCTTACCTCTTTTATAGATAAGAGCAATAAAAAAGCCCCGAGTACTCGGGGCTTTTTATTTCAATTGAATGATATGCTTAATTCAATACTTTCACATTGACTGCGTTCATTCCTTTTTTACCTCTCTCGGTTTCGTATTCTACTTTATCGTTCTCACGGATGTTATCGATGAGACCTGAAGAGTGTACGAAGATGTCCTCACTTGAGTCGGACGGCTTAATGAATCCAAAACCTTTGTCTTCATTGAAGAATTTTACTGTTCCTTGCATTGTTAAATTTTTTTAAAATAATAAATATGTAATGAGTACGTACATCAGTTTCCTTAATTGCCAGTAATGATTCTATTAGAATTGATTCCCGGAGCCGGGAAAGAAGGATAATGAATAATTATGAAATTATAAGAACCACTGTAAATACGGGTCAAAGATAGATATTACCATTGTGCATTCCTATTCTCTAGGGTGCGCCACCCTTAAAGAACCGATACAATTCATTGGTTTTACAACTTTGTAACCTTGATTAAGCAACGGATTCAATGAATTTGTAAGTTGAAATCAATAAAGTAATTATTTGATAACATGCTTGCCTAATATGCCTATCTTCGAGTCAAAATATTCAACAACGTAAGCCATGAGTTCTGGTATATTCTTTAATTCGATGATGGGCAATGTATATGCTCATGTTTGGAACAAATATCGCCCGGTTATTCTCAAAATGATGATTGCATCAGACGGTGAGCCACAGCAGTATAAATTTTCGAGTCATGAGTTTAAAGGGGCTAATCCAAAGGAAAAAGGAAGTTTTGCTTTTACGCTACATGCTTTCCAGGGCAAGGCGGTTAACAACATCAGGAGTTCTGAAATTGCGCAGAGCCTGATGAGTGTGTTGCAGCAATCGCGCAAGGCTACTGAACTGATGGAAAAAGAAACGTACGAGTTTGTAATGGACAAGCAGTTTATCCTTCACGTTAAGAAGCAAGTGGCGGTTTTGACCCCACAATAATTGTATTGCTTAGAATTGATAGACCAAGGCATTGATGTTCATGCCAGCCCCCACAGAAGTAATGATCACATTGTCGCCCGGATTGATTTGGTGATTCGGAAGTTTGCCTTTTAGGATTAGGTCCAGCATGGTTGGAATACTAGCCACCGAACTGTTACCCAACCATCCAATTGTCATCGGCATGATGTGCTCAGGGATTTTACGAATACCGTATAACTGAAATAATCTTTCGAGTATGGCATTATCCATTTTCTCATTCGCCTGATGAATGAGAACTTTCTTAACGTCTGAAATTGACATCTCAGCCTTATCCAATGCGGCTTTGATGGCTAACGGGACTTGATTTAATGCAAACTCATACACCCTGCGTCCGTTCATCTTGATGTAAATATCACCTCCATTTTCAGAATCTTCAGCGTATGAGTGATTCATGTTCAACAAGTTAGCGTGATGATGCGCATGCGTTTGCGTTTTATGAGAAATGATTCCCTTTCGCGTATTTTCTTGTGCTTCCAACACCACAGCTCCACCACCATCGCTGTAAATCATTGAGTCTCTGTCGTGCGGATCAATTATGCGTGAGAGTGTTTCCGTGCCAATCACCAAACAGCGTCTGGCATCTCCCGATTTTAAATAGTAATTGGCTTGTATCAGTGCCTCCACCCATCCCGGGCAACCAAAGGGTAAATCGTAAGCCACGCAATCAGGATTAGCAATTTGCAGTAAAGATTTTATGCGTGAGGCTAACGAAGGTACGAGACTGGAGCGGTTACTCTTGTAATCGATGTCTCCAAAATTATGTGCGACAATGATGTAGTCCAGCGTTTCTTTGTCAATGTCCGCATCGCTGATAGCTTGCACTCCTGCCAAATATCCAAGATCAGAAGCCGATTGATCGTGCGTTGCATAACGTCTCTCTTCAATGCCTGTGATCTCCCGGAATTTTTCAATTACATATTCAGTGTCTTTGGAAATCCGTTCTCCGTTTTTTTCGAAGAACGTATTTTCCAGAAAATCACTATTACTTATTTTGACCTCCGGTATATAGCTACCCGTTCCGATGATAACTGTTCTCAATGTCATGGTTAACAATGAATGTGTAAGCGCGCGTTTCTTTTTAAAAATTAAAGCTTGAGGAGCTGCTCCTTTCCGTATAAGAAATCAACGAGTGGCAGATGATACTTGCGGTTTGCCTTAAGGTTTGTGGGTCAAAGGTAATTGTTTTTTGTTTTGAATGTGATGAAGCAACACGTGAACTTTGAAATTATTTTTGCTAACGAACGGTAGGGTAAATAATAGATTGAGAGGATTCAAGTCCTCCCATGAATTAATGAGAATTCAATTACTTATAGATATCACTCAGCACACCAGCCAATCGTATACCCGCCTGCGCTAACCGTTCCTGTACAATGTTGAAATACGTATACTGGTATTGATATCCCAACTTACCATTTTCAATATCATACACTTGTTTGCGGTAACTCATGCTTTCATTTGCCCAATCACGAACGGCAGTACGTTGCAAATTCTTAACCTGAACTGCATCAGGTTTGTGCAAGGATTCCGCAAGTTCCGTGTAGCTGAGTTTTGTGCCATCAATCATATCTGAATCCCAGACGCGGTGCAAATTACTGTTGGTTCCAAACCAAGTCAATTTTACGTCATTACCTCCGCGGTCTGAGCCGCCACCGACATGCAAGGGTTGATGAATATCTCCAACAAGGTGAATCAGTATTTTTAGTCGCTCAGCTTCTTCTTTTGGAGGAAGTTTTTTTGATTTTAATTCAGCAATAATTCGTTCCAGAGTTTGAATCACATCGCCTTTGGGATTTTTTATTGACTGATCGTAGGTTTCTCCATCCTGAATAGTGACCCAGTGCCAGTCAGCCATGTAATCAAAGGTTGAGTCCGAACGAATATCATCCATCCAATTGCTGGCCATCGCGAGTGACTGCTGCCCAAGTATTCGTTGAACGGCCAAACGTGCTTTCTTCGTTAAATATTTATCAGCAATGTACCCGGTTACCCGATGCCCGGTGGCGCCCCAACCAAAGGCTACAATCGAAGTAAAGGTCAATAATAAAAGACCAATGAGTTTGCGCATAAAAGTGTGTTTTGGATTCAAATATCCTGAAATTAATAGTGAAGTGATTTATGGTTGCATTATTTTAAATTTAGGGTTCAATCAGGTTTTATGAGTCAAACAATTAAGCTTTCAGCTTTTCTGGTCGCCAATCAATTGGACATTAAGGGCATTAAGGGTTTTCTGGATATTAAGCCTCTGGCCGATTCTTCCTCTGAACTTTTCTATAATTTTAGCGATGGGAAATTTCAGTACTATTTTAATTT
The DNA here is from genome assembly GCA_031400675.1 of Cyclobacteriaceae bacterium. GTDB lineage: Bacteria > Bacteroidota > Bacteroidia > Cytophagales > Cyclobacteriaceae > UBA2336. Next base: position 3,975 of record JANNQJ010000431.1, on the reverse strand, counting down.
CGGTGTAATCGTGTTTGCCGGTTATAATGAAGACGAAATGAAGTGGGCTGTAAAGACTATACAGGCATATCAAAAAAACCCTGTTACAAACTGGCTTCGCGATGATCACGAGATCAGTGTACAAGATGGAAGCGAAGTGGCTTTTGAATTTGATGAAGTGGTGGTAGCACGACTGGATGATAAAGTTATACGCATTACGATGTTTAACCTCGCTCAATCTGTGGCATTGGATCACTATCATGATGTAACCGAAAATCTGCTGACAGAAGTAAAAGGTTTTGCCAGTCAGCTTGAACTTACGGGGAAACTCAAAATCAGTCGTAAGAATATGATGCGTTTCTTAGGGCGCGCACTCAACACACAAAGCGATATTGCTGAAAACATTTACATCTTCGATGCACCAGATCTGGTGTGGGAGGATGAATACCTCGATAAACTCCACCAGGGGTTAATCAAGCATTTTGATTTAAGGGTACGTTTTAATGAAATTGAATACACCCTACGCATCATTGAAGATAATCTCACTGTGTTTCGGGAGATTATTCATCAGCGCGAGAGTAATGTGTTGGAGTATATTATCATTATTTTAATTTTAGTAGAGGTATTTGATCTTATCCTCACCAAAATCCTGAATTTCTAAAAGGTGAAAAAAGAACTTTCTTTAGATTTTGATATTCAATCGCAACCCGATGAAGTAACATGCGGACCTACTTGTTTGCATGCACTCTATCAATATTATGGTGAAGATATTTCGCTGAAGCAGGTAATTCGGGAAGTAAAACAATTGAAGGCTGGTGGTACGTTAGCCGTGATGCTGGGTAACCATGCATTGCAACGAGGATATAAAGCCTACATTTATACGTACAACCTGAATGTTTTTGATCCGTCCTGGTTTAAGTATCCATCAAAGAGGATCGTTCAATTCTTAAAAAAACAAATGGGCTTCAAATACAAGCGCAGGAAACTTCAAACGGCTTCAAAAGCGTACATCAAATTTCTCGAGAGTGGTGGAGAATTGCGATACCATGAGTTGGATGAAAAACTAATCAAAGGATATTTAAAACGGTCGGTTCCACTATTAACAGGCCTGAGCGCCACCTATTTGTATGATTCTCCCAGAGAAATCCCACAATTCAATATTTACGACAGCATAAAAGGAGAACCGGTAGGTCACTTTGTAATCATCAGTGGATATGAAGAAGAAAAAAATTCAGTTTACCTTGCGGATCCCATGACACCCAACCCGTTAGGAAGAGGGCAGGTTTACAATGTGAGTTTCCCGCGACTCATTAACAGCATTATGCTGGGTATTGTTACGTATGATGCCAACGTGCTCGTAATTGAACCGAACCTGCTTGCCGGTAGGCAAGGAAGAAAACCATGATCACCAAAGCCTGATGCCAAAGCTCATTGTAGTTGAAAACCCTGATGTCTGGCAATTCAGCCTTGAAGATGTGGAGGTAATATCTCCTTCCAACTATATCTCGGGCGTGGTGTACCAGGAAACGCGCGGATTGAAAGTACTGAACCTTTGTAAGTCATATCAGTATCAAAGTTTAGGATATTATGTGTCCTTGTTGGCAGAGGCAAGGCACCATAAAGTGTTACCCGGTGTTTCTACCGTTCAAGATTTACGTTTTCCATCGATTCTTCGCGAAGATTCTCAGGACTTTGATAACCTGATACAAAATTCATTTAAAAATGAAACGGGAGACAGAGTGGAGTTCAATATTTATTTTGGTATCACGCAATCTGAAAGCCTGAACAAACTGGCAAGTCAGTTATTTCAATACATCCAGGCGCCATGCCTGCGCGCAGCCTTCAGTAAGCGAAATAAGTGGCTGTTGCAAAGTATTAAACCCTTGAGCTTGGGTGAAGTACCAGAGGCTGATCGCGAGTTGTTGCAGAAAGGCTTGGAGAAGTACATTGTACGGAAGCGTGAAACAAGGCCCGATAAAAAGAAGTACGACTTGGCAATTTTAACGAATCCACAGGAAGCGTATCCTCCTTCTGATGAAAAGGCCATTCAGCGTTTTATTAAGGCTGCTGATCAGGCTGGTTTTTATACAGAGCTCATTACAAAAAACGATTTGGATAAATTAATTCAGTTTGATGCACTGTTTATTCGCGAAACAACTTTTGTGAACCATCATACTTTTCGTTTCGCGAAAAAAGCACAATCACTTGGGTTGGCCGTGATTGATGATCCGGATTCGATTTTAAAATGTACGAACAAGGTGTATCTGTTTGAGCTGTTGAATGCTAATAAGGTACTTACGCCCAAGTCGTTTGTGATCAGTAAAGAGAATTATAAATCGTTGCCGGAAAAGCTATCCTTCCCTTTTATTTTAAAGCAACCCGATGGAGCCTTCAGCAAGGGTGTATTTAAAATTCATCATGCAGAAGAATTCAAGAATGTGACTACCACCATGTTCAAGGATTCAGACTTGTTGATCGCACAGGAATATTTGCCAACACCATTTGATTGGAGAGTGGGTGTAATCGATGGGCAACCGCTATACGTGTGTAAATATTTTATGGCACAGGAACACTGGCAAATTGTAAACTGGAATGCACATGAAAGTACACGTGATGGATCCGTTGAATGTATCTCCGCAGATCAGGCTCCTGCTGGATTAATTAAAACGGCTTTGAAAGCGACTTCCTTAATAGGAAAGAGTCTGTACGGTGTCGATATGAAAGAGGTAGATGGAAAGTTTTACGTGATAGAGATCAATGATAATCCAAATATTGATGCGGGTATCGAAGACAAAATCCTAAAAGATAAATTGTATTCCACCGTGATGGAGGTTTTCCTAAATAAAATCAAAGCCGATAAGTAATGCCCCGTTACCATCTTTTTGACGGATATGGTGTAGAGTTGGAATACATGATTGTAGATCGTGACACAATCGCCATTGAACCAATCGCTGATGAATTATTAAAGCATGAACTGGGTTCCTATGGAAGTGATTTTGAAAATGGAATTGTTACATGGTCAAACGAGTTGGTGCTGCATGTAATTGAATTAAAATCTACACAACCCGAAAGTGATTTTGATGCGCTTGAGATAGCCTTTACAGAAAATGTAAACCGAATCAATTCCATACTAACGCATTGGAATGCCATGCTATTACCAACAGCAGCGCATCCGTTTATGAATCCAAAGACTGATGCTAAGTTGTGGCCTCACGATAACAACGATGTCTATGAAGTCTACAATAAGATATTCGATTGCAAAGGTCATGGCTGGTCGAACTTGCAAAGCACACACCTGAATTTACCTTTCGAGGACGAAGAAGAATTCACAAAACTACACGCAGCCATCCGATTAGTATTGCCAATCCTGCCTGGGTTGTGTGCGAGTTCCCCAATCATTGGCGGAGAATCAACCGGATTCCTGGATACGCGTTTAAGATATTACAAAACAAACCAGGAGAAATTTCCATCCATCATAGGAAATGTTATACCGGAAGCGGTTTTTTCACAGGCTAACTATCAACAAACGATTTACAATAAAATTAAAAATGACATAACTCCGTTCGACCCAGAAGAAATTCTGGATCCCATTTGGGTTAACTCACGAGGAGCCATTCCTCGCTTTGATCGTGGCTCGATTGAAATCCGGTTGATGGATGTTCAGGAATGTCCCGCAGCCGATTTAGCAATACAAGCATTGGTGATTGAAACGATAAAGGCTTTAGTGAAGCAAGAATTTATCGGTCTCCAGGATCAAATGAAATGGAGTGCAGAACCGTTAGCTCAAATTCTGGAAGCAGGAGTGGTGAAGGCAGAACGGGCTGTTATAACGAATCAGGAGTTTCTTACAGTATTTGGATCGGATGCCACTTCCTTAACGGTGGGAGAACTTTGGAAGCATATTTTTAATAGACTAAAAGACCAAGCTGATCTGAAAAAGAGGAGCAGACATTTAGAAATTATTTTGAAGGAAGGTTCTCTTTCAACCCGAATAGT
>JANNQJ010000430.1:0-23489 GCA_031400675.1 Cyclobacteriaceae bacterium | reverse complement strand
CGGGAACTGGATTCGCTCAAACGCGCTGATGCTTCACGGCCCGAGGTAGTGGCACTGAAAAAATTCATTGCCTTTCATATTCGCTCCATGTATTATACACGCAACCCAAAGCCAGAGAATTTTGATAACCTATTTACCAATTTTAATTTTCAGCCCATCCCCATTATCGACAAAGAAGTGCTGGAAACAAAATGGGATATTACGGAGAAATTAAAAAAACTAAATGTACCTGCCCTGATTATATACGGGCGACAGGACGACCAGGGTGAGTCTACCTTTTTCCTTCAACAGGAAAGTTTAAAGAACAGCGAAGTACATGTGATTGAAAGGTGTGGACACATTATCATGGAAGAACAACCCGTTGGGTTTTACAAAATACTGTTGGGTAGTTTGAAACGGAAAAACTAAAAGCTACTTTCATTACTATTCGCAGAAGCAACCTTTAACCGATGGCTGAACAAAAAACTAAACCCACCACACAATCGGTAGAAGACTTCATCAATAAAATTGATAATGAACAGGTGCGTGACGATTGTTCCGCCCTCATTAAACTGATGAAGAAGGTTACGGGCTCCAAGCCTGTGCTTTGGGGGCCGAGTATTATTGGCTTTGGAAAATACCACTACAAATATGAAAGCGGGCATGAAGGAGATTCCTGCCTCATCGGGTTTTCGCCCCGAAAACAAAATATATCTATCTACATCATGTCGGGTTTCGCGCAACGCACGGACTTGTTGAAGAAGTTAGGAAAACACAAAGCAGCCAAGGCATGTCTCTACATCAAGAAACTGGAAGATGTAGACATGAGCGTATTGCAACAACTTATCGAATACTCTGTAAAATACCTCCAAAAGAAATACCCTGACATGTGAGTTAAATCCTTATTCTAAAAGGAATTCGTTTAGAGTATGGCGTGAACTATCAGACACTTAATACGAAAGGAGAAGCAAATAAATTTCAGACGGAAGACGGCCTATAAAGCAAGGAATAAAACGGAAATAAGCGATGGAGGAGGAAGTTACGAAAGAGAAGTTCAAAGAATTATATTTTACGTATGCCACTCCCAATAGCGGCTGGACAGAGGATTATTGGAATCATTTTTATGAAAAGAAAGGAGGAGGACGATTTTTCTTTACAAAACCTGCTAACCCGGAATTAACACGAATGTTTATTATTTCGGATAGTATTAAACACCGAATGATCTTTTTGCCCGAAGAGGCGGAAGAATCCTTTTTTGATTTTCCAGGAAAAGAGTAAACCATTTAAACTCGGAATGTTAGCTTACCTCTTTCTGACTTAAGCCTGAGCGTTTCAAATTAACCACGCTAAGCCGAGATCACCCAACTATTTTGTAAATTCACACAACAACAGGTTGGCAGCGTGGATAAAATAAAAAAAGGCATTTCCCGAAAAAAAAGAAAGTCCGGCAAGAAGCACACGTGGGACTACTATGACCATCAGGGTAAATTAATTTCGCATTCAAAAACCATCGAGCGCTGCAACAAACTCGTACTGCCACCTGCCTGGATGGAAGTTTGGATATCGATCGATGCATCGGCAAACCTGCAGGCCACCGGCAAAGATGCAAAAGGACGTTTGCAATACCGCTACCACGAAGTGTGGACAGCCACACGCGCAGCCGAGAAGTTTGATGACATGATCAGCTTTGCCAACACCCTTCCCCTGATTCGGAGAAAAGTTGAAGCCGATTTAAAACTGAAGGGAATGCCCAAAGAAAAGGTTGCCGCCTTAATTGTGAAGTTAATCGACCTCTACCATTTTCGGGTGGGCAACGATGAGTACGCCCGAACAAACAAGTCGTACGGATTGACCACATTAACGAAAGGACACATGACCATTGATCGTTCGAAAGAAGCGGAAGGAAAACTGGATGCCATTTTTGATTTCGTGGGAAAATCGGGCAAGCATTGGAAGCGCAGAATTTGGGAAGACGATCTTGCCCTGCTTATCAAGGCATCGGGCGAAGTGGGCAGCAACAAAAAGAATCAGGATCTGTTTCGATACGAAGACACCAACGGAAATGACTTCGATATTAAATCCAACCACATAAATGAATACCTGGATGACATTACCGCTACGCATGGAAAAGTAACGGCCAAGGATTTTCGCACGTGGGCAGCGACCTGGAAAACGGCATACCGACTTTCGAAACAATTAGACCCAGATACCACTGCTGCCAGAAAACGAGTCTCCAACGAAGTTATTAAAACGGTGGCTTCCGATTTAGGCAACACGCCTACCGTTTGCCGATCGAGCTACATTCATCCCGACATTTTATCAGATTGGGCCAAAGGCAGCTTTCGTTCGAAATGGAATAAAGCAAATCGTGGGGGGAAGGAGAAGGGATTGACGAAGGAAGAAACTGCTACGCTTTATTACCTTACGTAATAAAAAACAAACTCAGCTTAAGTCTATGACTTAAGCCTGTTGAGGGCCTTAACTAGATAATTGTGTTAAAATTGTGTTAAACCAATTTTATACTAAAAAATAAAATAATTGTAACTACTTGATTATCAGAGAGCGGGAAACGGGTCTCGAACCCGCGACCTGCAGCTTGGGATCCGCCAACTGGCGGACTACCAACTGAGCTACTCCCTCTAGTACGTATATTGTAAGGTAATAAGCGGGAATATGAAAACAGACTTCTTACGCCATCTTTAGTTCCGCCAGTTTGTTCTTGTGATTTTGCAACTCGCGTGAAAGTTTAATTTCCTTTTCAACAGCATTGCGCTTGTAGGTGTCAAACTCCTGATACATGCTTTCATTCAGCTTGCGCAATTCGCGGGTCGTGTAGAGTGATACCCGGCCAAATCGAAAACAGAATTCCGGCCAACACCACCAACCCTAATATGACAAACGAAACCACAACTATGAAGCCGGCTTTTGAATGGGGTTTGCCGAAAATAATCAGGCTATCAACTCCTGTCGTTAATGCCTGATTCTCCTTCTCGATTTTACTCAGCGACATCGCTAAGGCCTGCATGTCTTTCTGCTGTTTCGCAATCAGGGCTGCTAACTCCCGAAGCTTTGACCTCTGCGCTTGCAAGGAATCCTCCACAGTAGTCCAGAATTTATCCATGGTAAACATCTTGATCATCCGAAAGCCGTCAATTATTTCGAGGTCAGCTTTCAGGTTTTTATACTGTTGCTGAAGGGTATTGGGCGCGGGACCAGCCGGGAGTGCTTCACTTAAACTGAAAGCCGGTACAGCGCAAGCCATAAACAAGAGCGAGAGAAAGATATATTTCATATGTATAGATGATCAAGGCCAGCAAGTTACTTGTTGGTCTTCTTTTTTCAACACCGGTACGGTAAATTGATATTTGGTTCGCTTGAAAGAATTATTTGCCGATGTATAGCAAGCGCTTACCGTTTGGTTAAGGTTCTTTTAAGCGTGAGGTAATCGATGAAGTATGTGATCCGCAACGAAATGGAATTCACCTGAGGTGCCTGAATCGTATTTCCCAGATTTTCAGAATAACTCGCCCCTGTATTTTTGTCCTCCAGTTGAATGGCGTCCTTCCATACAAAGTTCAAAAAACTACCAGGGGCAATTTGCCAGAAGTAAACAAAATCAACATTGAAGGCATTGAAGTTATTGTCTTGCTCGGGATTGCCCGTACCATCAAGCCCTGTATAGGAAGTAGACCCTAACTCGCCCGAGTCTTCCAACTTATAAAACTCTTCATACACAACTTTTGTCCAGTATTGGCGAACCCGCACATTCAATCCCATTCTGTTTGTAAAGGTCAGGCGCAAGCCCAATACATTATCAAACGTTTCAATCTCGCGCCTTCCAAAAATAATCTCCTCCAAATTTCCACTCACATCATAAATCTCATCATATGCATAACCAATGTTGTCATTTCCATTTTGCACATTGATTTCAGTAAAGAAAGACAGCTTGTTGTTAATACGGTAACGCGCAAAAAAACCTATCCAATTCCATTGCTGACCCCAATCGGGGCGTTCCCATCTTCCCTTAAAAGCATTTACAAACAACGGCTTCCGACTATCGGTGCCCATTGACACCTCAAAATTCCACGATGGGTATTGTACAAACTTGTAACCATCATAACGTGGTTCAAAGTAATCATAGCCTTTTAGCGGAGATATCCCTACCTCTGCTTCAACCCGCCAAAAGTTTTTAAACTGTGATTCTATATTCAGGAAGGTTTCAAATTTGGTAAATGTTTGAGGGTTCTGCAGCTGCTGGTGCTCGGCACCTACACGGGCGCTAAAATTATTTACCTTCCAAACTGGTTTAAAAATATTGTAGCTCAACCAACCCTCATGTGATATTTCATTTGCTGCCGGTAAATATCCAAGGTCATTAATGTCATAATCATAACTCTCTACATTTCGCAGGGCACCATACTGCCAGGTTCCACTAATCTTCGAAAGTTCGAGGTTATATTTATACCCGGAGTTTGTTTCATTTTTACCATCCAATTCGGTGAAAATGGTATTGAAGGAGCCAAACCCACTTACCTGATAGGTGTTGGTTTTGTCGCGCAGGGAAATACTCGCACCTGACACGTTTGCATCCCTTCCTCCATGTGCCCGCATCACATTCGTATTCGTAAAATTTATATTCGAGTTATTCTTCAGATTTTTATCTACCACTAGCATATTAAAGTTTGTAAGCGGATCAACCATCACGTTGTGCTTATCGCCCGTTGTGGTATTCCGGATGGTAGCAAATGTTTCGTTGGTTACGGCATTAAAGAAACCAAGTCCTAATCCATTTTTACCACGTCCTGATATTTTTGTTGCATTGATCAACGGTGCAGAAGAAGGCCTGCTTACAATCTCTTCCGTTTGATCGTTATACGATACATCGCCAAAGGTTTGACCAACCCTGCGCGAGTAAAATAAATTTCCTTTATTAAAGAGTTCCGTACCTTCCGTAAAGAACTGTCGGTTTTCATTAAAGCGTACCTCAAACGGTGAGAGGTTGTAAATAATGTTGTCGGATTGTACCTGTGTGAAATCTGGTATCAAACTTAAATCAAGTGTATAGCTTTCGTTGATACCATATTTTAAATCCATTCCACCTGCCACTGAAAATTCGCTATTGCCAGAAAGTCCGTCATTCGTATAAATACCAGTGAGGTATGGAAAAAATGAAAGGCGAAGGGGCGGCTGTATATTTTCTATTCCAAGCAACACACCAGACTGATTGACCAATCCCCGAATGGAGTTATCAACATGGTTCCAGAATGATTCCTCCTGCTCTCGCTTGACGTTACGATAAAAGTTTACTCCCCAGGTTTGCAATTGCTGTTTTGGAAACCGCAATGCATAATAGGGTATCTCCATTTCAACTACCCAACCTTCTTCCGTAATTTTTACATCGCTGTTCCAAACCGCGTCCCAACCGTTATCTTCATCGTCTGCAGTAAAATAAACATCTACCTGAACGCCAGCAGCAGAAACAACGAAACCAAATCCGTTAATTCCACTGTTGTAGGTATCCAGAACAATACCAAAGTAATCTGCATTCCGATTAAAGTCATCGCGCTGACCAAACTCACGAAGAATCTTAGCAGGATCAGGATCTTGAAGAAGCGCCCCGATGTACACAGCCTTATCAGTATATACTATCTGAATCGATGTTTTATACGCAGAGGGTGATCCATTGTTTGGATTCGATTGAACAAACTGAAATGGCTCAACTTCTCGCAGCCAACATGCATCATCTAATTGGCCATCAATTCTTGGCTCCTCTTCCACCCTTCTGGCCTGGTATTGCTTTTTTTCCTGAGCCTCGGCAGCAAGCGTTGCTATGGCGAAGATCACCATGGTAAAGAATTGCTTGAAAAGGGTCATTTAGTGGTCAGCTAATATATAAGTAGACTAGTTAACGCAAGCAAACTCAAAAATATTACATGAATTGACAATTGGCTAATCTTGCTATTCAAACGGCAGTTTTACATTTACAGAATGAAAATAGGATTACTCTCTGATACCCACAGCTACCTGGACCCAAAAATATTCGAGTACTTTTCAGGCTGTGATGAAATTTGGCATGCAGGAGACATCGGGTATTCTGTCATCGAAAAACTTGAAGCGTTTAAACCTGTGCGAGCAGTTTTTGGAAACATTGACGATTTAAGTTTTCAACGTAAGTACCCGGAGGATTTGTGGTTTCCTTGTGAAGGACTCAATGTACTCCTTACACACATTGGTGGAGCCCCTCCGAATTACAACCCGCGTGCAAAGAAATTATTAAGCGCTAAAACTCCTGACATTTTTATCTGCGGTCATTCACACATTTTGAGAATTAAAAAAGATTCGCAATACAATAACATGCTTTACGTTAACCCGGGAGCAGCAGGCAATCACGGTCTTCACCAGATAAAAACAATTATACGGTTTGAAATAACCGGAAAAGTAATTAAGAATATGGAGGTGATTGAGTTGGGGAAGCGTGGAAATTTGAAGATTTAATAATTTGAAGATTTGAAATTAATTACCCAATTTTTAAATTTTCAATTTTAAACATATTGATTCAACATCACCGGCATCACCAGCATGAGAATATCTTCACTCTTATCTTTATCGGATGGATAAATGATACCTGCTTTATTCGGTGCCGACATCGCTAATTTGATTTGATCAGAATCAAGATTAGAAAGCATCTCTACTAAAAATTTTGCGTTGAATCCGATCTCGATGTCTTCGCCTTCATGCTCGCATGACAAGCGTTCATTGGCTTCATTCGAAAAATCAAGATCTTCTGCTGATATTTGCAGTTCGCTGCCCGTAATTTTCAACCGAACCTGGTGTGTGGTTTTATTGGCATAAATGGAAATACGTTTCAACGCGCCCAGCAATTCGCTTCGACCAATGGTCATCTTAATATTATTCTGAGTTGGGATTACGTTTTCGTAATCAGGGAAACGCTCGTCAATCAAGCGGCATATCATACGGATATTCCCAAACTTGAAAAATGCATTCGATAAGTTGAAATCGATATTTACCGGAGAGTTTTCTGCAGGCAACGTAGCTTTTAAAAGATTAAGCGCCTTGCGAGGAATAATAATCGCACTTCCATTGTCAGACTTCACATCGGTTCTCCGATAGCGAACTAACCGATGTCCATCCGTAGAAACAAACGTTGTATTTTTGTCGCCCAGATTTACATAAACACCTGTCATAGCAGGGCGTAATTCATCGTTGCTGGTAGCGAAGATGGTGTTGTTCACTGCACGCGCCAATACCTCCGAAGAAATCTCAGCAGAGAAATCATTGGATACGTTCGGCACTTTCGGAAAATCAGTTGCATTCTCGCCTGAAAGTTTGTAGCGGCCGTTATCGGAAATTATTTCAATGCTATAGGTTGATTCATCAATGGAAAAGGTAACGGGCTGCTCTGGTAAATTCTTTAATGTATCCAACAGAATTCGCGCAGGCACGGCAATACTTCCTTTCTCTTTTGATTCCACCTGCAGTTCGGTAATCATAGACGTTTGAAGATCAGAAGCGGTCACAGTCAGGCCTCCCTTTTCCAGTTCAAACAAAAAGTTTTCCAGGATAGGAACCACAGGGTTAGTGGTAATTACTCCATTAATATTCGAGAGCTGCTTCAGCAGGTAGGCAGAGTTAACAATAAACTTCATTTCAGTAATAGTGGTTTGATTTTTAAGCGAGGTAAAGGTATAAAGAAAAAGCAATAATCGAAACGACTAATAGAAGGGATGGGGTATAAGGTATAAGGGTCAATTCTTCACAAACCAGCTTTTATTTTTAAGAATACCGGTAACTTTCCTTCTATCGAAAAAGGCGGGTTGTTCCCCTTGAATAATACCCAATACCGAAGTTCTGTTACCTGATTCATATAGTACAAGCGAGTAGCTTTTCCCCGACACATCACTTACTTGTAATTCGAGGGTCGGTTTTGACTTGAGAAGGCTATCGTACCAAGCAACCTCATCTTTTCTGATGTACTCATCCACGGTCAACAAAGAAACAGCATCTAAAAAATCGTTGAGCTTGGTCGTGTCAACTTCCGTAACTCCTTTAACTTCAAAATAAACTTTGCCCATTGTTATTTCAAAATCACTTTTTGGGTAATTGGGGAAAGCTGCCTTCAGCTCTTGGAAATTCTTCCAGTTAAAATTAAATACGTATTTGTCTTTCCAGCCATTTTCATCAAGCTCAAAAATCCCGGAAGCATAAACCCGGTATCCCGGAATCACCATGATGTAAGATTCATCTTCGGATGGATTCTTGAAGTAGGCCTGTGTTTTAGAGGAATTACCACCTGCCAGAAATTTCTTTTGTAATTCATTACCTGCAAACAAGCTCACGGTTACTCCATTTTGCCCAATCATATTTCCTATTGAGTCTTGCAGTGATTCAGCAATAGGGCGTTTTGGTTCAGCTTGTTGAAGGGTGGCAAATAATACATCAATCATGTTACGATCCGCTAACTGGCCGTTCACCTTCCAACGTGAGTTGTCAAATTTCAACTCAATCGAATTTTTCTCCTTTGTTAAAACAACTTTGTCGATCCGTGTAAAATCCTCTACCCTAAAAATACCTTTATCAACTAGTTGCTTATCATCGGTATTAAAAGAAAAAAAGACAATAACGGTGCTCAGTATGAGTGCACTTAATGAAAATAAAAGTTTTATGTTCCGCTTTTGTTGCATGCTAAAATGTTGCAAATTTTCTTTTCCTTAATACGGAACGTATCACGCCAAACATAACCATCAATATGACAGGAAGTCCAATATTAATTATTTGCCATTTTACTTTTTCTTGGCGCACTTTTTCCCGATCCAAAGGACGAATTTTCACTTCTTTATTACGGGCCGCAATCAGACCATCTTCTTGAACGAGGTAAGCTACTGCATTCAATAGCAACTCTTGATTAGCGAATGTGTATCTGGAAAATTGATCGTAACCTAATTGCTGCGGTTGACCGGTGCGTGGGTTTACATCATTGCGAGCAAGATCACCATCAGCAAACACAATAATTTTCGTTGAGAGACTTTCATCTTTGAACAAAGTTTGATCAACACCTTCCGGTAAGAATCTATTTTTGAACACCGAAGTGAAATTTCCTTCCAGTAAATACCCAACTGGGATAAAGCTTTCTGTAAAAGATTCAGCTGTTACATTCTTACGTAAATCGTTAATATTTACCTCCACTGGAGCGGCAATTTTACGGGAGTACTGCGAAGTGAAGAGTAATGGAGTTTTCATTACACCGGGTGCTTTTACGGTATCCATACTGCTTACAAATTTAGTAACAACAGCATCCAGGTTCCGTGTGATCGAATGATCGGCATAGCGATTGATCAATGGAAAAAATGGCCAGTCCATTAATTGCAACTGCGGCTTACCGCCCGTCTCACCAGTGACTACTGGGTACAACCCCGCGTTCCTATCCTGCAACAAATCAACATTCAACCGTACACCATATTTAAAGAGTTGATCATCGAGATTGAGGTTATATGGAAAAGCAGCATAATTTTCAAGGGAAGCGCTGTCCATACTGGCCTCCATTTTATCCAATAGGAATAGTACTTTGCCCCCCAGCATGATGTACTGATCGAGTTTGTACTTATCGAGCTGAGAAAAGGAAAGAGTAGGCTTCGCAATAATCAACGCATCATATCGGTCGAGGGATTTCTTCTTAGCGAAATCTACTTTGAATACATCGTATGACTCTAATAACGCATTGTTAAAACTGGCAATATCTAAGCTGTCCAATTCACCGTGGCCGGTTACAAAACCAATTCGCTTGCGGTTTGCATTCGCAAGTTTATAGATAGTATTCGCTAATTCATACTCCAGTCCTTCTATTGACTGGTTGATTTGTTCATCGGCAGTGAGCGCTTTATTTCCTTTCAGCAGGGTAACACCTGTTTCAAATCCGCCATAGGAAATCAGTACACCCGGAAAAATAATTTTCTCGGTAACTTGCCCGTTCTTTGGATCTACTACATTGGTGGGTACAATTCCTTTCTGCGCAAGTTCCTGCATGAATTCGTTACGCGCTTTCTGACTTGCGGCCGTATTGGGATCGGTGAATACAAACTGAATTTTGTCACCCGAATAAATTCGGAATTCTTCCAATGTTTCACGAATGGATTTTTGCAGTCTTCTGAAACCCGCGTTCAATTCGCCTTCGAGAAAAACTTCTACATAGACCTTATCCTCCAATTCACCCAACATTTGTTTAGTTGGCTCTTTTATAGAGAATCGTTTCTCTTCAGTAAGGTCAATTCTGAAAAAATAGTAAGAAGCTAACAAGTTGACCAACACCAACAGCACGAGCCCATTCGCCAGCATCAGAAAATCGCCAAGCTTTTTACTGTCCATCTTCACCATGACCGGGAGCTTAAAACAGTTTTCGATATCATCAGCATAAAAGCACCAACACTGAGAAAATAAATAACATCGCGGCTATCAATCAGTCCTTTGCTCAGCGCATCATAATGATACAATACCCCAAACTGTTTAATCAATAATGCATTTGCTGACCACGGGTTCAGAGTGGCAATTGATTCAAAACCCGTAAATAAGATGAAACATAAAAAGGCCGCAAGTATGAAAGCAACTATCTGGTTTGAAGTAATGGACGATGCTACCATCCCCACAGAACAAAATACCCCACCTAAAAGAGCAAGTCCGATATACGAACCAATCACGCCCGGTGTATCAATATTTCCTGCAGGATTACCTAATACGCTGATTGTAAAATAATAAATGAGCGTGGGCAATAATGCAAAAAGAACAAGCAAGAAACAGGCGAAGAATTTTCCAAGGATGATGTCCCAATCAGTGAGTGGTTTTGTTAGCAACAACTCCATCGTTCCCGATTTTTTCTCTTCCGCAAAACTGCGCATCGTAATGGCGGGGATTAAAAAGATAAAGACGTAAGGACCTAACGAGAACAGCGTGTCCATATCGGCATAGCCGTATTCCAATACCGAGGTTTCCGGGAATACCCACATGAGCAACCCCATGCCGGTAAGGAATACTCCGATCACTACATACGCAATAAGCGAATTGAGAAAGCTGTTAAACTCTTTTGCCATTACCTGGATCATGCTTCTTGTGTTGAAGTCAGTTCCCTAAAAATATTTTCCAATGAATTTTCCTCCTGCCGCAAGCCCAAGAGTGAAAGTTTTCGATCGGCCGCAAACCGGAAAATCTCCGGACGCAGATCAATTCCTGAGTGGCCCGTAATTTTAAACTGAGAAGACCTCAACACTTCAACTGTTTTTACACCTGCTAATCCTCGCAAATGTTCCATGGATACATTTCCCTCAAACTCGACAATAACTACAGTTTCATTGCTTTGACTCTTCATTAAAGTAGATAGCTGATCATCAGCCACGATCTCTCCCTTATTAATAACAATCACACGGTTACACAATGCCGACACTTCTTGCATAATATGCGTGGAGAATATGACGGTCTTGTTCTTACTGATCTCCTTAATAAGTTTTCTGATCTCGACTAATTGGTTCGGGTCTAAACCGGAAGTAGGCTCATCTAAAATCAATACAGCCGGATCGTGGATAAGCGCCTGCGCCAATCCCACACGCTGACGATATCCTTTCGACAGAGCTTCTATTTTCTTGTTTTGCTCAACGGTCAGCCCACATAACCCTACCATTTCCTCTACTCTATTCTTGAGAGCTGCTCCACGGATTCCATACAACTTCCCAATAAACCTCAGATATTCATGCACGTACATGTCCAGGTAAAGCGGATTGTGTTCAGGTAAATACCCGGTAATCCTCTTCACCTTAATCGGCTGACTAATCACATCATATCCCCCAACGGTTACTTGACCCTCAGTGGGCGGCAAGTAGCTAGTGGCAATTTTCATTGTGGTGGACTTACCCGCCCCATTAGGTCCAAGAAAACCAACGATCTCGCCCTCACCTACTTCAAACGAAATATTGTTTACCGCCTTTTGCTGGTTGTACAGTTTGGTAAGATTCTTAACGTGGAGCGACATGGTTATTAAGCGCACAAAACTAAAGAAATTTATGATTTAGAGATTAGATTTGTCGTTCAGGTCACTTTATAATAACCTGGCTTATTAATTGCCGTTTTTAAACCAAACTGTACTTAAAGAAATATGAAGAATCTTTTTTTTGTATTCAGTCTTTTCATAGCGTTCACAATTTCAGCTCAAACCAAACCCGCCTACTCGATACAATTCAAGGTAGAGGGTTTAAAAGACACTGCAGCCTACCTGGGGTATTATTATGCCGAAAGTACCTACGTACGCGACACCGCGGACGTGAATAGCAAGGGAGAGTTTACATTTGACGGCAAGGTAACATTGCCTCAAGGTGTTTATTTTTTGGTGCTTGATAAGTCTCGCATTTTTGATCTTGTCGTTGGGAGTAATCAACACTTTTCACTTGAAACTAACACCAACGATTATGTAAAAAATATGAAGGTGAAGAATGATTTGGATAATAAACTATTCTTCGAAAACATGGTGCACAACGGCAGCCTGAGCAAAGAAGCAGAACCCTTCATTAAAATTTTACAAGACAGCACCTTACAAGAAGAGAATAAAAAAGAAGCAAGAGAAGCATATCGTAAAGTAAGTGAAAAGGCAATCGCTTATCAGGATAAAATTATAGAGCAGAATCCGGCAACCATGACGGCCCGGCTGTTGAAAACCACGAAGCAAATTCAGGTTCCGGATCCACCCAAAAAAGCAGATGGCAGCATTGACTCCACATTTCAGTTACGTTATTACAGGGAGCACTTCTTTGATTATTTTGATGTAAGCGATGACGCACTCATTCGCCTGCCGCAACCGTTATACAGTAAAAAGGTAGCTGAATACCTCGATAAACTTTTTGTTCCGCAAGTGGATACCGTCATGAAAGCTATTGATGGGTTAGTGCTGAAGGCTAAACGGAATCAGGAAACCTATAAATACATGGTCTTCTTACTTATTCTTAAATATCAATCTCCCGAATACATGGGTTTGGACGAAGTATTTGTGCGGCTTTACGATACATATTTTGCTACCGGTGAGATGGATTTTTGGGCCAATGAGAAGTATAAGAAAAATTTAAAAGACCATGCAGATAACTTACGCAAAAGCCTGATTGGCAAAATCGGACCTAACCTGATGATGCAGGATGCAAACCTCCAGCCTCGTTCAATGTACGATATTAAAACCAAGTACACGATTCTTTACTTCTATGATCCTGACTGCGGAAGTTGTAAAAAAGAAACACCTGTATTGGTAGATTTCTACTCCAAGAATAAAGTGAAGTTAAATGTAGAAGTATTTGCTGTGAACTCTGACACATCAATGCTGAAGATGCGCAACTACATTAAGGAAATGAATATGAAATGGGTTACGGTGAATGGGCCACGCACCTATCTTAAATCGTATCAGGATTCGTACGATGCTGCTACTACTCCAACAATCTATGTGCTGGATGAAAAAAAGAAGATTATCGGAAAAAAGATTCCTGCAGCCAGATTGGAGGACTTCCTGACCAACTACGAGAAAATTCAGAAGGCAAAGGCAGAAATGGCAAGAAAAACATCACCTTAGTGCACCTCCTGTAACATCTTAGAACTTTTTTGAGTCTAACATGCAACTATTCACCCGTATGGGAGTATCTAAGGAGTAAAGCAGCACCGCCATGACATTTATCGACAAGATTTTGGGCAAGAACAAAAAAAAGGACCTGAAGGCCCGATGCCCGATCACAAAAGAGTCTATAGAAGCAGGTTTTGGATACTTACTAACTACTTCGCAAATCGTATCCTCGAAAAAATACTGGGACATGATTATGACCGAGCCAGAAACCATGTCGTATACCGTATCACATTTTAAGAATCAGGAGAGCGGCACGCAAATGCGTAACCTGATTTTTGAAAAATATAGCTCAGTGGGAAAGCCGTGGATGGTTTCAGATTCTTGCATTAATCTTTTTGAAGTGGACAAAGCAAATGCCCGCGCATATGCAAAAAAATGGTGGGAAACAGAAGGTAACTTCTCTCCCAACGAAGCTGGATCAGCATTAGAGAGTCTGGATTCCTCCAGCTATCAGGCGTTAAAAGATTACGCAGTGTTGGAAGCCGGAAGAAATCGCGTGATCTTATAAGTAAGAATTCTCAATTACAGGTTTAGGTTTATTTTTAAAAAATCCTTTGTTAACAGCGAAGGGTTTTTTATTTCTAATTACTACGCTCTATCGTAAATTGAACGAGTTGCAAAAGCGAGGTCTTGTATGAAGACTCAGGCAACGCACTCAACTGTAAAAGGGCGTCCTGATAAAATCTATTCATCGTTTGATTGGCATACTCAATGCCTCCCGATTTTTTAACAAACTCAATTACTTCTTTCACTTTCTTCGGCTTTTCACTTTCATTCTTAACAATGCTGATAATTCTTCTCTTCTCTAACCAAGATGCTTTCGATAAAGCAAAAATAAGGGGCAATGTCATTTTCTTCTCTTTGATGTCGATACCTAAAGGCTTACCAATCTCGTCTTCGCCAAAATCGAAAAGGTCATCTTTGATTTGAAAAGCCATACCAATTTTTTCTCCGAATGTTCGCATGGTTTCAACTACGGCATTACTTGCTCCAGACGAACTGGCACCCACCGCACAGCAGGAAGCTATCAGTGAAGCGGTCTTCTGACGGATAATCTGAAAGTAAATTTCTTCTGTAATATCAAGTTGTCTGGATTTTTCAATTTGAAGCAACTCTCCCTCACTCATTTCCTTTACTGCACTTGAAACAATGCTCAACAAATTGAAGTCCTTATTTTCTATCGACAATATTAACCCCTTGGACAGGAGAAAATCCCCTACTAAAACAGCTACTTTATTCTTCCATAGCGCATTGATTGAAAAAAAACCTCTGCGGTAGTTCGCATCATCCACCACATCATCGTGTACCAGTGTAGCGGTGTGAAGAAGTTCGATAAGAGCCGCCCCCCGGTAAGTCGATTCATTGATCTTTCCACAGGTACCGGCACTTAAAAAGACAAACATCGGGCGCATTTGCTTGCCCTTGCGCTTCACAATGTAGTTCATGATCCGGTCGAGGAGCAGGATGCGGGTTTTCATTGAATCCCGAAACTTAAACTCAAACTCGTCCATTTCGCGAGTGATGGGTGTTTTAATATCTTCTAAGCGCAAAGCCATGAGCCACAATAATACAACGGGTTACTCCTCTTTCAAAATTCGCAAACCTGTCAGCCGACAATCAAGAATCAGTTCATGGTTAAATGCAGTTTACCCAGTATATTGGTTGCCATGTTTGAGTGGATAAAATCGAATAGCACCTGGGAGTACATTGGATTTGCGTTGGTGGTATTGGTAGTGGCGTTTGTCATTTCCAAAATTTTGAAATTTGTGATCGGACGCTTTGTTAAAGCTGCAGCCCAGAAACTCAAAGTAGACCCCACCCGCTTTAAGTTTTTCAAAAACGCAATTGATTTTATCATTTACTTGATTGCTGTAATCGTGATTTTCCGGTACATTCCTGCACTCCATACCTACGGTAATACATTGCTAACGGGGGCGGGTGTACTTGCAGCCATTGTTGGTTTTGCCTCACAGTCGGCTTTCTCAAATATAATCAGTGGAATTTTTCTTGTTATCTTCAAGCCATTCGGTGTGGGCGACCGCGTACAAATCGGAGCGCTGTATACAGGTGATGTGGAAGACATTACACTTCGTCATACGGTCATTCGCAATTTTGAAAACCGGCTCATCGTCATTCCAAACAGTGTGATTAATAACGAAACCATCATCAATTCAACTCTTACTTACGAATTAGTGTGTATCTTTATTGAGATCACTGTTTCATTTAACTCCGATGTGGATAAAGCCATGCAGCTTATGCAGGAAGAAGCGATGAAACATCCTGAATGTAAGGACAACCGAACGGAGGAAGAAAAGAAAAACGGTAAACCTCAGGTGGCAGTGAGACTAATTAGCCTGACGGAATCTGGACAACAATTGAGAGCATACGTGTGGGCAAAAGATCCCACAGCAGGGTTCATCTTGAAATGCGATTTATTAAAGTCAATTAAACAACAATTTGACAAAGCAACTATTGAAATACCCTACCGCACTGTATACATGAAAGAATTTCCATCCAATCCTGTATGAGAAAAAGAAAATCAGAGGAATTATTCCCAAACCTGCAGGTAATTCTTGAGTTAATTTCTTACAACGCAGAGCAACATGAAAAATTCGATGAGAAATCGGTAGAAGAGTTACTGCCTAAATTGAAGCCGGACCAAGTCAACTGGATTAACCTGGACGGGCTCAGTAATTCAAGCATAATTGAAAAGTTACAGGCGCACTTTTGTTTCCATGCACTCATGATTGAAGACATTCTCAATGACCAACGGCCAAAGGCTGAGGAATATGAGGATTATTTGTACTTCACCCTGAAGATGTTGTATAGTATTGAAGGAGACAAAATTGAATACGAGCAAATCAGTTTTGTGCTAGGAAACAATTATCTGATTTCTTTTCAGGAAAAAGCAGGTGATTTATTTGATCCGTTTCGTGAACGCATCCGGTCAGACCAGGGCAAAGTGCGCAGAAAAAGAGCAGATTACCTTCTCTATCGGTTAGTCGATATTATTGTTGACAATTACTACGTTGTGCTGGATAGCATAGGTGGTCAAATTGAGGATATTGAAGACAGTATTCATACCGACTCCACCGAAAACACTTTTCACAAAATACAGTCGATTAAAAAAGAACTCATCTTTTTACGCAAGGCTGTTTACCCTTTGCGAGAAGCCCTGAGCAAAGTAGTGAAGGGTGAAACCAGTTTTGTTCAAGAAGAGAATCTGAGGTATTTCTCAGACGTATACGACCATACTGTACATCTTATTGATTCGCTGGATACGTACAAAGATCTTACTTCAAGCTTGCATGATATTCACATTAACACCATGAATACCAAGATGAACGAGGTCATGAAGCTCCTTACCATCATTACAAGTATTTTCATTCCGGTAACTTTCATCGCGGGTATTTACGGAATGAATTTTGATGTAATGCCTGAACTGCGATGGCAGTATGGATACCCTGCCGTTCTTGTTTCGATGGGAGTAGTGGTGATTGGAATGCTCTACTTCTTTAAGCGAAGAAAGTGGTTTTAGGTATTGTCGGCATCGTCTTGTAGCCGTATTTCCACCATTTCCGGAATTGTCTTAAAAATTTTCAAGACTTTAATTTTATACTTGAACAGGGTAAACTCATCTCCTTCTTTCAGCGAAGTGCGATGATGGGTAATTAATCCCGCAAGCGTTTCGTATTCGTCTGATTCGGGAAAAGGAATTTTGATCTGCTTATTAATATCGTGTAATGGAGATTGTGCTACAACCTGGTACACTAACTTATCAACTGTTGTTACAATTTGAGTTTCGTGGTCGTGCTCATCCTGAATATCACCTACCAATTCTTCGAGTATGTCCTCGAGTGTAACTAAACCAATCGTACCGCCAAACTCACTCACCACAATGGCCATCTGGATTTTCTTCCTCTGGAAATCACGCAAGAGTGAATCGATTGGTTTTGTTTCAGGAACGTACTGAACAGAGCGCATCACATCCCTCAGGGATTTGTGGCTTTGTTCATCCACATACGCCCGCACAATATCTTTAGCGAAAACAATTCCAATAATTTCATCCAGTGAATGCTCGTACACAGGAAAACGGGAATATCCTTCGCGCAATACAATATCCATGGCTTCCCGAATCGTCACTTCCGATTTGATGGCACTTATTCTCATACGCGGCACCATTACCTGGCGTACCACACGGTCATCGAAGTCAAAAACATTTTGAATCAGTTCCCGTTCTGAAGGCTCTATGGCTCCACCTTCCTCGCTTTCGGCAATAATCAGTTTTAGCTCATCTTCCGAATGAATCTCCTGCTCACTGATTGGTTTAATTCCAAACATTCTTAAAAATGTATTGGCCATTCCATTTAGCAGCCAAATGAATGGCCTGAATACAACGTAAAAAATCCGCAATGGAATCGATAACTTAAGCGTGGTGGATGTTGGATAGCGAATTGCCAGAGACTTGGGAGCCAGTTCACCAAATACAATATGCATAACCGTGAGAAAGAAGAATGCAAGCGGCAAGGCAATGGCGTGAGAGACAGTTTCGCTCATCTCATATCCCAAACCATTCATCGCATTCAGAATTATTCTGGACATCACATCCTCTCCTACCCAACCCAAGCCCAAACTGGCGAGTGTAATGCCCAATTGCGTGGCCGCTAAATAGCCATCCAGGTTATCAATAATATTCAAGGCGGTTTTTCTGGAGAAACTTCCTTCTTCCAGAGCAATCTGGGAAGAACGCACCTTTACAATGGCAAACTCGGCAGCGACAAAAAAACCATTTAATAAAACGAGGAAAATTGTTAATAAAACATCAAATGCCATGGATTGGGCTTGCTTAAGCAGGCAAAGATAAAAGAACTCTTGGGATTACTGAAATTACAAGAATGGAGATGCCTTTGCTAACGTTAGGTCATTCAAAAATTCTTTACGGAAGAAAGTCTCTATAGCTTTTTCTCTAATGCAATTATCTTTGCTTGTGCCTCCTTCTTTCCAAGAGAAAGTGCTTTCTTGTACAGTTCAATGGCTTCTTTATATGAAGTCTTTTTCTTTTTTGGCGCCAGCACTGTCCGGTTGGCTGTTTCTTCTACTGCCAGTGCGCGCGCATAATAAGCATCGGCTTCGCTCACTTTAGAATTGATCATCAACTCTTGTATCTTTTCTTCAATTAGGGCGAGTTCTTCTTCTTTTGCCTTGATCTGTTCTTCTTTTTCAAAAAGTTCGTCTTCCTGAAGTTTAATCGTTTGACTTAGGTTTTGATTTTCATTGCGTGTCATTTCAACTTTTTCTTGCAGGGCAATTATTTCATCCGATTTACCCATAAGCTCGGCTTTCATTTTTTTGATGGTGGCAGCAAATGAATTGACGTTGCCTTTTGATTTTTTAAGCTGCATTTCCAGGTCTTCAATTTTCGCCTCGGTCTCCCGCACATAGTTATTGAGATCTTTCATACGAGCAGTATAATTGTCGTACGTGGTACCTTCTACCATATTCACGCGCAACAATTGCCGGTTAGCATCAATAGAGTCCATGAGTGTACCAACTTCTTGCAAAGTTTCTGCTACGCGCTGTGAAGTCTCCAATTCAACTGTGAGTGAGTCAACCTTTGATTGGAGTTGGGCTTTTTCTTTGGTGCCACAACTTGCAGTAGCTATGGCAATAAGAAGTACCGGTAAAACAATTTTAAACATATGGCTTGGTTTTGGTAAACCAAAAATACATTCATTTATAACAGTAAAATGGCACTTTTAAAAATATTTTTAAGGGTTAAAACTGACTGGTCTTATCTAAACATTATAAACAATTTCCTTTTTGTGGTATCCTAAACGCGAGTAACTTAGCGGCCGTTTTCCACCACATCTAGATGCCCAAATTAGTTACCACCCAAACGCGCATTGCCGACTTGGGTAAACCGCGTGTCATTATCATCGGAGGGGGTTTTGGTGGACTTGAGGTGGCAAAAGGACTTAAAGACTTTAAGGCCCAGGTAGTATTATTCGACCGCTACAACCATCATACGTTTCAACCTCTGCTCTATCAGGTAGCCAGTTCAGGATTGGAAACAAGTTCAATCGTTTATCCTTTTCGAAAGCGCTTTGCCAAACAAGATGATTTTTACTTCCGAATGGGTGAGGTTACTTCTATTAATGCAAAAGAAAATTGCATTGAAACTTCTATTGGAAGCGTGAAGTACGATTACTTAGTGATTGCAAACGGGGCCACAACCAATTTTTACGGAATGAAGGACGTGGAAGAAAATTCCATTCCGTTGAAAAGCATCATTGATGCGATCAAACTTCGTAACAGGATCATACGCAACATGGAAACTGCGCTACTCACCGATGAACCGCAATTAATGAACAGCCTGATGGATTTTGTAATTGTAGGGGGTGGACCCACCGGTGTGGAGTTATCAGGCGCACTTTCAGAATTGAAGCGTCACGTTTTTCCAAAAGATTACAAAGAACTTGAGCTCAGTAACATGGATATCCACCTGGTGGAAGCTGGCTCACGGTTATTGAATGGCATGTCAGACATAGCCTCACAAAAAGCATTAGAGTATTTACAGAACATGGGCGTTAAAGTACACCTCAACTGCGTAGTGAAATCATACGATGGACAGGAGGTTATGTTTAACACAGGTGAGAAACTAATCTCCAAAACACTTGTGTGGGCTGCCGGTGTAAAGGGTCAACCTTTAACGGGTTTACAAGCAGATTCTATCGGGCGAAATGGAAGAATGAGGGTGGATGAATTCAACCGGGTGAAGGGATATGAAAACATATTCGCGATTGGTGATGCCGCCATTATGGAGGGTGATCAGAAGTTCGTAAACGGACATCCCATGATGTCGCCTCCCGCTATGCAGCAAGGACAAAATCTTGCAGAGAACATGAAGAAAATTATCAATAAAAAAGCCCTTCAACCTTTCCGGTATAACGACCAGGGATCAATGGCCACGGTAGGAAGGCATCGCGCAGTGGTTGACCTCAATGTTCTTAAAACTCAATATAAAACCCAAGGCTTTTTTGCTTGGTTTATCTGGATGTTCGTTCACCTTATTTCAATAATCGGATTCAGAAATAAATTTTTTGTCATGTTTAGCTGGTGGTGGAGTTACTTTTCATATGATAAGAGTAATCGACTGATTATAAGTCGCAATAAAGAAGGAGTTAATTAATATTTCGTTACATTAATACTAAGAATGGCCCCTCTTGAATCACAAAAACACAGTAACCCGCTCTCAACCGCTGGCGTTCTAATTTCTCTTGGTATAATTTATGGAGACATCGGTACTTCACCCCTGTATGTGTTCAAAGCCATTGTACAGTCCGAGACCATCAGCAAAGAATTAATCTATGGCGGACTCTCCTGTATTTTCTGGACACTGATTCTCATCACCACCATCAAATATGTATACCTCGCTTTAAATGCTGATAACAAAGGTGAGGGTGGTATTTTTGCCCTGTACGCACTGGTAAGAAGATACAAAGTCAAATGGGTAATCTATCCTGCTATTATCGGGTGTGCTTCTCTTATCGCGGATGGATTTTTAACTCCCGCCATTAGTGTTTCCTCTGCAATAGAAGGGTTACGGATTATCAACTCAGATATTCCTACCGTGCAGATTGTGATCGCGATCATGATAGGAATGTTCCTTTTTCAGCAATTTGGAAGCAACGTGGTGGGGAAAACATTTGGCCCCATCATGACAGTATGGTTTGTAGTGATTGGCGCGTTGGGCGCCTATCAGGTAATAAAAAACCCAACGGTACTGGAGGCACTAAATCCCTTGTATGCTGTACGTTTATTGTATGAACATCCCGGAGGTTTTTGGATTTTGGGTGCTGTATTCTTATGCACTACAGGAGCAGAAGCATTATATTCTGACTTAGGACATTGTGGCAAAGAAAATATACGCGTGGGTTGGTCGGTGGTGATCGTTTGCTTGCTTCTTAATTACTTTGGCCAGGCTGCATGGTTGATGAGTTTGGAAGGGCAGACTATTGGAGATCAAATACCATTTTATGCAATCATACCGCAGGAGTTTCTGATTTTTGGTATTGCCATTGCCACCTTAGCGGCCATCATTGCCAGCCAAGCATTAATTTCCGGAACCTTCACATTGGTAAACGAAGCGATGAAGCTAAAGCTTTGGCCGATGGTGCGTGTTCGATACCCGACACAACTGCGTGGACAGATCTATATTCCGTCTGTCAACTGGATTTTACTAGCCGGCTCCATTCTGGTAGTATTGCTTTTCCGCGAATCATCGGCTATGGAAGGTGCATACGGGTTAGCCATTACAATTAACATGCTGATGACTACGTTGTTGCTTGTGTTTTATTTTTACACCGCAAAACATTCTACGGTAAGAACTATTTTGATCGGGCTCGTTTTCTTTTCGTTGGAAATGATGTTCCTGGTTTCTAACCTGAATAAGTTTCCGCATGGCGGTTGGTTTACATTTTTAATGGCTGTTTTCTTTTTTATCATCCTGTTCGTTCAAGTTCGCGCTCGTTCGTTGAGAACACGTCACACGGAATTTGTTGATTTGAAACACTACGAGGACATGATCAAGGATTTACAGGCCGATACTTCTGTTCCAAAAGAAGCCACCAACTTGGTGTTCCTCGCAGTGGCTGACAGTAAAAAATATATCGACTCCAATATCATATATTCTATTTTCCGCAAACGCCCAAAACGGGCAGATGTGTATTGGTTCTTACACGTGGATACTGTGGACACCCCGTTCACCAGCAGGTATTCTGTGGATACCATTATTCCAAAAAAATGTTTTTTCGTACGCATTAAACTTGGGTTCAAAGCCGATCACCGGTTGAATCTGTTGTTCAATAAAATCATTCACGAAATGGCCGACAATGCGGAGATCGATTTAATCAGCCCCTACCCTGCTTTGCATAAATACAGCATGACAGCAGATTTCAAATACATCATCATTCAATCGTGGGCCTCTGCCGATAGCGAGATATCCAACTTCGACAGGTTGATTATTCAGGGTTACCGGATTTTGAAAAAATTCAGCCTTTCAACCGAAGAACATTACGGCATTGAAGCTGCTAACCTCGAACTTGAAAAAGCACCGATACAGGTCGGACCTGCTGCGAAGGTAAAGATTAAGAGAGAGAGGGAGGATGCCGCC
This sequence comes from Cyclobacteriaceae bacterium, assembly GCA_031400675.1. Lineage (GTDB taxonomy): Bacteria > Bacteroidota > Bacteroidia > Cytophagales > Cyclobacteriaceae > UBA2336. Next base: position 684 of record JANNQJ010000430.1, on the reverse strand, counting down.
TAAACATCCGATTCCGGACGCCTTCGTTCAATAATGGTCGTTACGAGTTAGTAAATACTTAGAATCAAGCTTTTAATCAACCTTTTTCTTGCTGGCATTGATATTGGAATTATTTACAAGTAATCCATATCAGGTTGAGCCTATCGAAACCTGACCTTTATTAAAAAACAGCCTTCGATAGGCTAAGGCTGACAAAAAAATTATGATCCGCAACTACATCAAAACAGCTTTTCGGATTTTGCTTCGACAAAAATCCTATTCAATCATCAACATTTTTGGTTTAACACTTGGCATCACGTGCACCTTGCTGCTTATTTTATTCATATCGGATGAGTTGAGTTATGATCGCTTTCATCCCGATGCCAATCGCATCTATCGAAGTGTTTTCACAGGAAGGTTGCAAGGCCAGGAGTTTACTACCGTTCAAACAGGCATTCCGATGGCTGAAGCTTTAATGAGAGATGTTCCGGCTGTTGAATCTGTCATACGCATTACAAAATGGAGTACCATACCTGTGAGGTATGAAGCGAATACTTTTACCGAGAAACACTTTTTAGTGGTAGATTCAAATTTTTTTGATTTTTTCGGCTATACGCTACTGGTTGGTAACGCAAAGGACGCCCTGAAGGGTCCCAATAAAGTTGTCATCACGGAGCGTGCTGCTAAAAAATATTTTGGCTACAC
>JANNQJ010000429.1:0-1503 GCA_031400675.1 Cyclobacteriaceae bacterium | reverse complement strand
GGCCCTATCTGGTTTCCAGTAAATTATCTACTGATTGAATCCCTTCAGCGATTTCACCACTATTATGGAGATGATTTTAAGATCGAGCATCCTACAGGATCGGGTGAAAAGAAGAACCTGATGGAAATTGCCAACGATCTTTCTGAACGAATGGTCAGCATTTTCAAAAAAGATGAAAATGGAATTCGACCTGTAAACGGGCAATATGAAAAACTACAGAACGATCCACACTTCAGTAATTACATTCTCTTCTACGAATATTTCCATGGCGATAGTGGAAGAGGTGTAGGTGCAACACATCAAACCGGTTGGACAGGCTTAGTAGCCAAACTCATTCAGCCCAAGAATATGTAAATAAGAAATTGATTTATTCACTGTTTAGTTGATAGCATTCAACTAAATGGTGATGTATTAAAGACTCGTAATATGAAAACACAATTCACATTGAATCATCTGCATGATTTTAACAAAGCGCGTTCGCTTGAATGGCTAGAAACTAATGGGCTGGGCGGTTATGCGAGTTCAACTGTATCGGGTGCGAACTCCAGACGTTATCATGGATTGTTGGTGGCAGCCATGCATCCACCGGTTGGGCGTACCGTTCTACTTTCTAAACTGGATGAAGCCATTGTTCTTGCATCGTCAGACGATCAACGCTATGAATTAAGTGCCAATAAATACCCAGGCACTGTTCATCCGCAGGGATTTCAATACCTGAAAAGTTTTGAGCGCGACTTGTTTCCTGAATTTATTTACGAGGTTCACGGAATAAAATTAAAAAAGACGATTGTCTCTGTTCACGGAGAGAATACTACATTGATTATATATGAAGTGTTAGCCGCAGCTAGTAAATTCAAATTGGAACTTCAACCCTTTTGTGCGTCACGCGATTATCACAGCATGAGTCACTCAAATGATTCAATTAGCAAACAGTATCTTTTCGACAATGGCATTTTCCAGACTAAAAACTATCAAGATAGTCCCGAACTTTTTATCGCGGTTCCTACTTCAACTTTTGAAGCATCACAAAACTGGTATCATAATTTTGAGTATGCAGTTGAGCAATACCGTGGATTGGATTATCAGGAGGATTTATTCAATCACGGAAAGTTTGTAGTTGAGTTAAAGAAAGGTGACAAGCTGGGAATTATTGTTTCAACAGAAGACCCTACTGGAAGAGATGCGCTTAAACTTTTTAAGCAGGAGCATACCAGAAGAACAAAACTAGTAAAAGATGTTTTGTGGAATGACGATATAAAATGCCTCACGTTGGCAGCAGATCAATTTATTGTGAAGCGCGGCAATGATTTAAAAACAGTCATTGCAGGCTATCACTGGTTCAGTGATTGGGGACGTGATACCATGATTTCATTGCCTGGATTATGCCTTTCCACAGAACGATTTGATGATGCCAAGAAAATATTAAAAGCATTTGCCGAAAGTGTTAGCGAAGGTATGTTGCCGAACCGATTCCCCGATCAAGGTGAAGCACCCGAATACAAT
>JANNQJ010000428.1:0-15680 GCA_031400675.1 Cyclobacteriaceae bacterium | reverse complement strand
CATTTAATTTTAGTTAGGTCTTTTACCGTTAGGCGCGCAAGTTCATTGAGATCGTTATTAACAGCTTGAAGAATGTTCTTGGCGACATCTACCGCGCTCATAGAGGCTGTACCGGTTCCTAATAGTATGGCAATGAGTTCGGCATCGGAGAGGGTGGCCTTTCCCTTTAGCAAGAGCTTTTCGCGCGGTCTGTCTTCCGCTGCCCAGCTTTTAATGTTGAGAAAATCGGACTTCTCTTTCTTCATAGTCTAAAAATAAAAAACCCGCCCTGCTTTTAGGCGGGACGGGTCTAAATATTATAAATGAAAAAGTGCTTACGCCAGCTTATTCACTGCCTTAGCCAACTTTGACTTTTGGTTAGCAGCCTTTTTCCAATGGATGACGTTTTTCTTTGCCAGTTTATCAATCTTAGCCGAAACCTCTTTTAACTTGGTTTCTGCATCTGATTTAACGGTTACGGCCTTTAATTCCTTGACGGCTGTACGGGTTGTTTTGTGCTGGTAGCGGTTTCTTTCACGCTTGGTTTCGTTTGCACGAATTCTCTTTTCTGCTGACTTATGATTTGCCATAACTGTTTTTCAAAAATAAGGACTGCAAAGGTATTAAAAGAATTCTGAATTTGGAATTGAGAATTTAGAATTTCCGTTTTACCTCTTTTGGTACCTTTAAGAATGTGGAAAAGGCTTTTTTGTCTCTTTTTGTTAGGTTTTATAGCCTTTTTATTTGGGAGCTGGGGCTTTTATGCCCATCGACAGATCAACCGATTAGCTGTATTCACGCTTCCTCCTGATATGATTGGGTTTTATAAGAAGAACATCCAATACATCACCGAGGCTTCCGTAAACCCTGACCGTAGGAGGTATGCTGTAGTGGATGAGGCTGCCCGTCATTATATAGACATCGATCATTTTGGGGATAGCGCCCTTTATAAAATGCCCCGCTTTTGGAAGGAGGCAGTTGAGATGCATAGCGAGGATACACTCAAAGCTTATGGCATTTTGCCATGGCATGTTAACATCATGTATTACCGACTGCGCGATGCATTTATGGTAAAAGACCCCACACGGATTCTAAGTCTTTCCGCTGACCTGGGTCATTATGTTGCCGATGCGCACGTTCCGTTACATACAACCGAAAATTATAATGGACAACTCACCGGACAGGAGGGGATTCATGCCTTTTGGGAATCGCGGCTACCGGAATTGTTCTCCACCCGTTATGATTTTTTTGTTGGGAAAGCTGAATATTTAAAAAACCCACAGATGACCGTGTGGAAAGCTGTCGAGGACTCCAATTTACTTTTGGATTCTGTATTGACGCTCGAAAAAAGTTTTACTGAGAAGTTTGGAGCGAAAAAGTACTCGTTCGAAACAAAAGGGAAGCAAACCATTAAAGTGTATTCGGTAGAATTCTCCACTGCGTACCATGAAGCGCTCTCGGGCATGATCGAACAGCGAATGCGAGGTGCCATTAAAATGATTGGTGACTTTTGGTACACGGCATGGGTAGATGCCGGTCAGCCTGATTTAAAAGCGTTGATTAATTATACACCTACTGAAGAAGAACTTGCAGTGCGAAGAAAGGAACTTGATGACTGGAAACAGCAACAAGTGAAATCAAGATCGCATGATTTAGAGAATTGATTCTGGATTCTCGATTTTGGTTAAAAAGGCCAGTAACAAGAATCCAGAATCTGTAACCTATGGCTTCACAGGATAGTATACCTCCGTCACCCACTTGGCAGTATCTTTCTCTACCATTGGATCGGTTACATAAACTTCCCTGGGAGCACCAGTGATCTCTAATTTTTTGAAAGCAATGTATTGATTGATCTGCTCATGGGTTGTTTTTAACTTACTATAATCACCCATATGAACAGCCTTTACTGCTTTACCACCTTGCGTTTGCATCACTTTGTATTTGGCAGGCACTTTAGCGTCATCAGCTACAGGCAAAGCGCAAACCATTTCCATTTGTTTGGTCGCTTCGTCCCATTTAGGATATAAGGCGAAAGCAGGCCCTGTCATTTCGACTTTAGCTTTTCCCAGTGCGCTCATCAATTCACCATACGATTTCCCCATTTGCGCACTAATAGCTTCCCCATCTTCAAAACTCATGGTTGTACTGATGCCAACATAGCTTATGGGTTTGGTTTCTTCTTCGTTTATTGTTACGGAGAATTTTGGTTTGGCTTCAGCAAGTTTTTTCAGTTCGTTCAGGTTATAATCGAAGGCCTTTTCCATTTCGGGTTTCATGAAAACTCCTATCCAGCGACCAATGGGGTTCATACCCATATCCGTAGCAAAGCCTGTGGTAATCTTGGTGCCTGCTCCATCAGGTTCAAACGTGTACCACGACTTTGCTGTGCCCTGTTCCATGAAATCAAGATCCATTTTGATGGATTTATTCGGAATACTTTCCGTAATGGTCATTTTTCCTTTTCCTGATTCTGAACCATCCCACTCTGAAACTGCTCCTACACCTGATTTAATGTCACCATAGGCCACTTTCATATCATCTTTATAGAGATTATTCCAATACGACCACTTCTGGTTGTTTTCTAAATTGTTAATCTCTTCAAATATATACGTGGCAGGTGCATTAATTGAAATGCTTTTCGAGATTTCCATTTTGCCAGGCAAAACAAATCCAATGATGAGTAGCACCACCACCACACCAACGATTCCTAAGAGAATTTTTTTAAGCATATGGTTTTTGATTTAAGTTATTGCTGAGGTTGTGTGGCAGTCGAATCAGCAGGAGCGGACTCTTGTTCAGGTTGCGGCTTAGCTTCTGCAATTGCTTTCATGTCCTTGAGTCCAGCTTCATATTGTGGCCCCATCATGCTTTCCATATTCATTCCAAAAAATTTTCCGATCGCTGCATTCATCGGGCCTGTACCACTTACATCCTGGTCGTACGTCCAGACAACTTTGGTGCCTTCTGGTACAGCTTCTACAAAAATTTCGCTGAACATGGCGCCCTCCATCATTTCGAATTTCATTACATTCTTAACATGTTTTCCGGGTTCATACGCCACCGTTTCCTGAGAGCCCTTTCCGGATTCAGGTCCATCCCAACTCATCTTTGCCCCAAGGCCACTTTCTGGCCCTTCAAATGTGTACTTGGCCTCCGGATCCATTTTTGACCAGGGAGACCATGCGTTGAATTTTTGAAAGTTTGCAAATTCTTCCAATACAGAGGCTGGCGGAGCATTTACTGTGATCGATCGTTCCATGTGCGTGGTAGGTGACAAGAAACTGACCGTAACAACCGCCACCACAATTAATGCCAATAGAGTGATTCCAACGATTTTTAATGCTTTCATGGTTTAATAGATTGGTGATAAAGCAAGTTACGTAAAATTATACTCCGTAAAAGGTTGAATTTCTCTTAGAAATTGTAAAAATTGAGATGCACCAAACCATTCACCCATGAGTTTATTTACTAATCCCAATCGTATCCCTGAAAATTATGGCCTGCGCATTGCCGTTGGATTAATCGTTTATTTTCTGATTATGAAATTTGCCGGCCTGCTTCACGTGGTAGAACTGCGCATGCTCAACCTGGTGATCCTGGTAGCGGGCATTTATTTTGCACTGAAGAAATTCAAACAGACGCACCAAGATCACCTTAATTATTTCAGAGCATTGGTGACGGGTGTAGCCACCGGAGCCATTGGATCGATTGGCTTTGCAGCATTCTTTTGGATTTATGTTTCATTCCTTGATACGGAACTCATGCAATACATTATTGAAAACGAACCAATGGGTCGTTTTCTCAACCCGTATATCTCTGCATTTATTGTGGCTCTTGAAGGTGTGTTCTCCGGACTGCTCGTAACGTTTGTCCTTATCAACTACATTACTACCGATGAGCCGACCGAAGGATAGCCCGCTGGATTCTTGATGCTGGATTTTAGATAAGCGAGAAACAAGGATCCAATCGAATGCGAAATAATATCCTGAAAGCCTGATGGTTTTTTTAAGCCGTCAGGTTTTTTACTTTTGAAGGATAACTCAAGTCACATGCGTTATAAGAAAATCGAAACATCACTTTTTATTGACAATCGTAAACGGTTTACAAAAGAATTAAAACCGGGTTCGGTTGCGGTGTTCAATTCAAATGACATCATGCCTACCAATGCGGATGGCACGATGCGTTTCCGTCAAAACAATGATTTGTTTTACCTCACCGGTGTCGATCAGGAAGAAACCATTCTTGTGCTCTGTCCGAATTATCCGGACAAAAAATACCGCGAAGTTCTCTTCTTGCGCGAAACCAGTGAACTGATTGCAACGTGGGAGGGGCACAAACTCACAAAGGAAGAAGCACGACAACAGAGCGGCATTGATACTGTACTTTGGACATCTGAATTTCACAAACTTTTCAAGACCATGATGGTGATGGGGGGTGTAGAATTTGTATACCTCAACACCAATCAACACTATCGTGCCGAGGTGACAATCGAAACACGCGATGCACGGTTTATCAAATGGTGTAAAGAAAAATATCCGATCCATAAATACGAGCGCTCCGCACCTATTTTGTCGAAACTCCGGGCGGTGAAGTCTGAAGTAGAAATTGAGTTGTTGCAGAAAGCATGCGATATTACTGAGAAGGGTTTTCGCAGGATCTTAAAGTTTGTGAAACCAGGTGTATTGGAATATGAGATAGAGGCTGAATTTATTCATGAATTTGTTCGAAACGGGTCACGTGGTTTTGCCTACGAACCGATTATTGCCAGTGGTGCCAACTCGTGTGTGTTACATTATATCGAGAACAGCAGACCTTGCAAGAACGGAGATGTATTGTTGTTGGATGTAGGTGCCGAATACGCCAACTACAATGCAGACATGACGCGTACAATTCCAGTAAACGGTAAGTTCACCAAGCGCCAGAAGGATGTGTACAATGCTGTGTTGCGTGTGAAGCGAGCTGCTATGAAATTATTGAGACCCGGTGTGGTGTATTTTGATTACCACAAAGAAGTGCAGAAATTAATGGAGGCCGAGTTAATTAAGTTGAAGCTGATCGACAAAACCGATGTGAAGAAACAACATCCTGATAAGCCTCTTTTTATGAAATACTTTATGCATGGCACAGGCCATCATCTTGGATTGGATGTGCACGACATCGGCAATATGTTCGATAAAATGCAGGTAGGCATGGTATGGACGGTAGAACCTGGTATTTATATTAAAGAAGAAGGACTTGGAGTGCGCCTTGAGAATAACGTGGTGATTACAAAGAGTGGCATTCGTGACTTGATGAAGAATATTCCTGTGGAAGTAGATGAGATTGAGGAGTTGATGAATTCAAATTAAAATCAGATGAGTTCAATTTTAAATTCCGATAAAGCACCTGATCCTGTTGGCTTATACCCACACGCTCGCAAAGTGGGCAACCTGCTTTTTCTTTCAGGTGTAGGCCCACGAAAGAAAGGATCAAAAGATATTCCAGGCGTTACGTTAGATTCAACGGGAGTTATTACTTCTTATAACATTGAAGAACAATGTCACTCTGTATTTCAAAATGTTCGATATGTGCTTGAGGCATCGGGGTCGCGTTGGGAAAACCTGGTGGACGTGACCGTGTTCCTAACAAACATGAAAAAAGATTTCCCGATCTATAATAAAATCTATGCAGAGTATTTTAAGGATAATCAACCTTGCAGGACAACAGTAGAAATTACTTCGCTTCCTACCCCTATTGCAATTGAGCTGAAGTGTATAGCAACGATTAGCTGATGGAATATTTTAAGCAAGGGAGAGATCTGATTGTTGAGGAAAGAAAAGTAAAGGAAAGGAATATCTTTTAATATTGCTCATCCAGATGGAGGTGGGAAGGCCAAATATTTTATGAGCTTAGGATACACTTTGGACAATTGGGAACTATTTGCGGCTGATTTAAAGAAGCATGCAATAGATGCTGAGATAACTCAAATCTCCTCAACTAAATTTGGGCTAAAATTTATATTAGATGGTTCCCTCGAAACCCCAAAAGGCAATCTGGCGTTTATCAGGTTAATTTGGGTAGTAAATAAATTGGATAATTTTCCGATATTAGTAACAGCATATCCGTTAAAAGATGATAAAAGAATTTGATCGTGTTGTTTTAGTTGTCTCTATTCCCGAGAAAAAACTTATGAGGGGCGATGTGGGCACGGTCGTAATGGTTTACAATAACGGAGCGGGATATGAGGTAGAGTTTTTTACCCTTGATGGGAATACCTTTTCAGTTGAGACTTTAAAATCAATGGATATCAGACCGGTGAAAAATAATGAATTGTCCCATGTAAGGGAGGTTGCCTAGTATCAGATACTTATACCGCAAAACTTTCTCCACACCCGCACGTGCGTGAAGCATTCGGATTGACGAATTGAAATCCTTTGCCATTTAATCCGTCAGAGAAATCTAAAACAGTTCCTAATAAATAGAGGAGGCTTTTCTTGTCTACTAATATCTTAACGCCTTTATCTTCAAACACCTGATCGGCCAGATTGATCTTATCGTCAAAATCTAAATCATACATTAACCCTGAACAGCCACCGCCCTTCACAGAGACACGAACATTGTGTTGTGAGGTGCGTCCTTCTTGTTGAAGAAGTTCGCCAATTTTTTCTTTTGCCTTGTCTGTAACGGTTATCATGCTAGATTCGATGTTAAAAGTTCAATATTCAAAATTTACCGATTCAAATCTCAATTCTCATCTTTAATTTTGAACCTTAAATTTAAATTTAAGATATTGGATTCAATACAACACTAAACACGGTAATCGTGTTCATATCGCGGCCATAATATAATTTCTGCAAAGCGTCCATAATGTTACTGGCCTTGAAGTAAGACGTGTGCAATTCTTTATCATTTTTGGCTACCCACTGAATGGTGTAGCTGTTTTCTTTCTCTTTATAGTTCTGAACGTAATCCAGTATTTTACGCAAGGCATCCAGTTTATCGGTGCCTGTTTCGGAGTGAAATAAAAAGGCCTGATTGTGCCTTGGGTTGACGGTAATCAAGTCAAGCTTGATTTTTCCGTCTTGTGAAGAATACTCGAACACAAGGTCGGAAGTGCGCAAACCGAGGTAATTCTTCACTTCCTGCTGTATGCGCGCTGCTTCTACGTGCATTTCGCTGCTGGTTTCAATCATGGCCATAAATTCAATTCAAGAAACTTTCATCTGAGGTAAAAAGTTTCACATTTTCATGCAAATTTAGCAATTATGGAAAAACTCGAGCATATCGGCATAGCGGTTAAAAACCTTGATCAGGCAAACATTCAATTTGCTAAGCTATTGGGGCGCGCACATTATAAGATTGAAGAAGTGGAAGCGGAAGGGGTGAAGACCTCTTTCTTTGAGATTGGTGGCGTAAAGATTGAATTGTTAGAAGCCAGCCGCGAAGATTCACCCATTGCTAAGTTTATTGAGAAGCGAGGAGAGGGCATCCATCACTTGGCATTTGAAGTAGGAAATATTGAGCAATCTGTTCAACAATATCAGCAACAAGGATTTATTCCTATTCATCCGGAGCCAAAAAAGGGTGCAGATAACAAATTGATTTGTTTTCTGCACCCAAAGTCAACGGGCGGGGTTTTAATCGAGTTGTGCCAGGATGTTTCGACCCTTCGCTAAACTCAGGACTCAACATGATACATGTCAGGCTGAGCCTGCCTGTTGGCAGACAGGCTTGTCGAAGCCTAGAACTTCGGCTTGGGCACATTCTTTTGGCCATATTGAATGGCATTGTAATACTTCTGTTTCTTTTTTCCTTCCCGCGTTTGGTAGTACGCTTTTTCGGTAGCGCACGATGAAGCAATCAGTAAAGCCATGACAAAAAGCGAAATCATTCTTCTCATATCATCCTTGTTTTGTTGTGCATAGATACCAGGTTGGTTGGAGATAAATCGTTGAATTCGTGTTATAACCTTACTTTTGTATGACGAGCCGTCAAGCGTATCGCTGAAAAGATGGTTACTAACGTTAAAGGGCATGAGTGAAAACCGATCAGAAATCAGTCAATTAGGTGAATTTGGTCTTATCGATCGAATCAGTAAAAAATTCAAGATTCAGAACCTAAGTTCAATAACAGGAATTGGAGACGATGCCGCTGTTTTGGATAATGGTGAAGACTACACATTAGTATCCACTGATTTGCTAGCCGAAAATGTTCATTTCGATTTAGCCTATACACCTATTCAGCATTTAGGTTTCAAAGCAGTTTCTGTAAACGTGTCTGACATAGCAGCTATGAATGGAAAGGCAGAACAGATTGTGGTGAGTCTGGCACTCAGTAATCGCTTTTCAATTGAAGCAGTGGATTCGTTATACGAAGGCATTCGTGCAGCATGTGATCATTACGGTGTTGATCTGGTAGGTGGTGATACTACTTCATCCCGATCAGGGTTGATCATCTCCATTACAGTTATCGGTAAAGTGAAGAAAGACAAGATCTCCTACCGAAGTGGTGCAAAACCAAATGATATTATTTGTGTAACGGGAGATTTGGGTGCAGCCTTTATGGGCTTGCAAATATTAGAAAGGGAAAAAGAAGTGTTCTTGACGGATCCTGATATGCAACCTTCCCTGGATAAGTATGAGTACCTCGTTGGCAGACAACTAAAGCCTGTTGGCCGGACTGATATTGTTTTTGAACTGGAGGAATTGGGTGTGAATCCCACATCCATGATTGATATTTCAGATGGCCTGGCCTCTGAACTTTTTCATATTGGGAAAAATTCAAATGTTGGCGTGCGGATTTATGAGGACAAAATACCGGTAGATGAACTTACGTATAACACAGCAGCATTGGAGTTTAAGATTGATCCAATAACCTGTGCGTTAAACGGAGGAGAAGATTATGAACTTTTATTTACAATCAGTCAGGAGGATTTTGAAAAAGTAAAAAACCATTCCGACATTCACATGATCGGGTACGTTCATGATAAACCGAATGAGCATACCATGGTAACCAAACAAGGAAATGTGGTTGCCTTAAAAGCGCAGGGATGGGATCACTTTAAATAGTTTCATGTTCCATGTTCAAAGTTTAATGTTAAATTCCTTTTTGAACTTTGAACGTTAAATCCTGAACTTTTAATCTTCAGGATAAGGAATAAAAACAAAATTGGTAAACTCTTTATCAATCACGAACAGACAACAGAACTCATCTGGTTCTTTGTAGGCTTCCTTAAAATGATCTAGTTTATCAGCATCAATAAATCCTCGCTGTACAAATTCATCCATAAACGAGGCGTAATAATTCCATTCTGTATTGACTTGTTCCTGAGGAAGAATGAGTTGCCCGATGGGTTGTTCTTCTTTGCATACCGGAAAAACCGGATATTCTGAAATGCCGCGTTTGCGGATTTGATAGGAAGCCTCTTTTAAGGTATCGCACACCTTAATAAAATCACTGGAAATGGTTCCGAGGTATTTTCCGCTTAATTCGGGGTTGTTGTGCATAGGTTGGAATCTGCCTGCTAAATTAACAGGTTGTGAGCAAACTTTTACCCACTTATATTGTAAGAGCGTCTTTATTCCTATCTACAAGGCCACTCATGTAATCTATTCCAAATGGGTGATTCAAATGATCAGGTTATCGTATAACTTTCATAAAACCTGTAAGCATGGAAACGCAACAAAAACTAAACTTAACTCGTGAGGATTTTCTTCAATACTCCCTGTTAGGCGTTGCCGGTTTGGTGATGCCTTCATTTGCAAAAGCACAACAGCAACAAGAAAAGCCATCGGCTATTAAATTAGAAATAGTAAAAGAGTTTGTGGGTGTCTCTCATGGTAAGTTCGACCGCATGAAAGAAATGCTGGACAATGATCATCTCTTGCTCCATGTTTCGTATGACTGGGGTGGCGGTGACTACGAATCGGGAATTGAAGCGGCCGGCCATGTGGGTAACAAAGAGATTGCAGCTTACTTGCTTTCTAAGGGTGCCCGTTACAACATTTATCTCGCCAGTATGCTTGGCCACTTCGATGTTGTGAAACAGGTGTTGACTTTTAATCCTTCATTACTAAACTCAAAAGGTCCACATGGATTTACGATGCTGCACCATGCGCAAAAAGGGGGTGAAGAATCAAAAGCTGTAGTGGCATACTTACAATCTATTGGTGCGGTGGAAACCAAAATTGATTTCTATAAACAATCATAAGTCGAACAGAAATTTCTTACTGAAGGAATCTAATTGTGGGAAAAATTCCTTAAACTCAGTTTGAAAAGCTTCGTAATGATTCTCCAGATCTGCAACGGCCTCATCCATTTTTGATTCGTATGGTGTCCTTCGCGACATACCGCTTAAGGCACGATTAATTCCTTCTGTTTTAGAATAATTCATCAGCCAATTTCCCTTAACCATGTACGGCATCATGTATTTTACTTCTGCAGGAAGTATTAGATCAAAGGATTGAATAACACCGTATGCTTTATCAGCAAAGTCGGGGAGAAGCTCAGCATGATATAGATTCCAATTCCTTGCAAGAAAGTGATCATAGAATACATCCACGATCACGCCTGAATAATGTCGGTATTTTGCACGGAGCCTGGTCTTGCTGGCGGCTACCACAGGATGGCTATCAGTAAACTCATCAATCGCACGATGCAGTTCAATACCTTTAATGATTCGTGGCTCAAATTGTTCCAGTGCATTTCTTCCCTTTACAAAATCACCAATGAAATTACCTACCATAATCTTAGGGTCATCTCCAGATAAGTATAAATGAGCAAGAAAATTCATGGTGTCAAGTTATGGTCAATAGTCCATTGTCCATAGTCAATGGGAAGATAGTTTGTTTTTAAATCACCATTTTTTGATGGAGAAGTCTAACTATCGACTATCGACTATTGACTATTGACCGAGGAATATCCATCTTCCAATCTCAAATGATGTTCCGATGGCGATAACTCAACTAAAATTACTAATCAACCTTGCCCAGATAGATGGTGAGGTAGGCGAAAAAGAGCGTAACTATATTTATAATATTGGCCGTGCCAACGGACTGGCCGAAATAGTTGTGGAGCCATTATTCGGACAGCGTCATGCCCTCATCGTTCCGGATAACCTGAGCAATGAGGAGAAGTTTGAATACATTTTTAGTCTGGTGCAGTTGATGAAGATAGATGAGCGCCTGTATCAAGATGAAATACGCTTCTGCTCAAAAGTTGCCTCTAAACTTGGGTATGACGAAGCCGTAATGTTTGACCTGATGCTGCACGTTCGCGCTGTGATGGAGGCTAATGAACTGGATTCGTTGAAAAAGCTTACTGAAAAGTATCTTTCAAAATAACAACGATTCACCTAAGTCCTAATTCCCAATTCCAATACCTACAAAAATGAAATCAAAAATTACATTTGTCCTGCTTTTAATGTCTTCTTTAACATTTGGCCAGCGCACGATTATCCATTGTGGTAATCTCATCGATGGCAAGTCAAATGAGTTGCAATCCCAAATGACGATTGTGGTGGAGGGTAATAAAATAATAACTGTTGAAAAAGGATTTACAAAACCTGATGATAATGATAAGCTCATCGATTTAAGTAAAAAGACTGTCATGCCGGGCCTCATTGATATGCACGTACACCTGGAAGGGGAAACGAGCAAAGACCAAGTGTTGCAGCGCTTTACATTGAATAAGGCGGATGTGGCATTCCGTTCAACCGTTTTTGCAAAGAAAACTTTGATGGCGGGGTTTACTACCGTTCGGGATTTGGGTGGATCGGGTGTAAATGTATCGTTGCGCAATGCGATTAATCAAGGATTTGTTGTTGGTCCACGAATATTTACAGCAGGAAAATCCATTGCTACCACTGGCGGCCATGCCGATCCAACAAATGGATATCGCGAAGACTTAGTGGGCGACCCAGGACCAAAAGAAGGTGTAATCAATTCACCAGAAGACGCACGACAAGCAGTTAGACAACGATATAAAGATGGGGCCGACTTAATTAAAATTACAGCTACTGGAGGTGTATTGAGTATTGCCAAAGATGGTTCGGGTCCACAGTTTACCGATGCAGAATTAAAAGCCATTATTGAAACTGCTAAAGATTATGGGATGCACACGGCAGCACACGCCCATGGTGCAGAAGGTATGAAGCGCGCGGTGTTAGCAGGCATTACCACCATTGAACACGGAACAAAAATGACGGATGAAGTAATGGAACTAATGAAACAAAAGGGAACGTATTATGTGCCCACCATTTCAGCTGGAAAGTTTGTAGCAGAAAAAGCAAAAGAACCCGGTTACTACCATCCCTTAGTTGTGCCAAAGGCATTAGAAATTGGTCCGCAGATACAGCAAACGTTTGCTAAGGCGTATAAGAAAGGAGTAAAGATTGCTTTTGGCACGGATGCAGGAGTATTTCCGCATGGCGAAAACGGAAAAGAATTTGGATACATGGTAGAAGCAGGTATGCCGGCCATGGAAACCATTAAATCGGCCACCGTTGTAGCAGCCACTGTATTAGGGATGAGCGATAAAATTGGGACGATTGAAAATGGTAAACTTGCCGACATCATTGCGGTTGATGAAAACCCGTTAACGAACATTAAAACGATGGAGAAGGTTAGTTTTGTAATGAAAGAGGGCGTAGTGTATAAAGAATGAGAATCTCCTTTCTCTTATTGACGATACTCTTCCTTTTCTGTTAGTTGTTCGGTGGAAAAGAATGACACTTCCGAGAGTGGTGTTGTTTTAACCGGTCTGGATGGAAGAAAATTTCTTGTACCTGAACTTAAAGCAGAAACGCGCGCCAGGATTGATAGTAATTTAACGGTAGCCTGAAAGAATTTTGAAATTAACCCCTCAGAAGAAAATTACATTTGGCTGGGAAAACGAGAGGCCTATTTATATGATTATCAGAAGGCTATTGAAATTTTTAGTGAGAGGATAAAAAAATATCTTGATTCGTATAAACTTTATCGGCATCGAGGACACCGATATATAACCGTACGGGATTTTTCACGTGCAGTGGCAGATCTTCAGCAGGCAGCCGCACTGATGCCTGCTCAGCCATTGGAAATTGAACTGGTCAACCCAATAAGCTCAATAGTTGACGCGAATGAAGGAATAATTAATATAACTTATATTTTTTAATAATCTTAAATCAACTCTACTGATTTATTGTTCTTAAAGTAAGCCTCTAACGCTTTTTCACCGAATACATAAAATACAACCGGTGTAACAATCATATCCAATATTGTACAACTTACCAGGCCTCCTAAAATAACGATCGCCACTGGGTAAAGGATTTCTTTTCCAGATGCTTGTGAATCCAGCGTAAGCGGGATCAATGCCAAGGCTGCTGTAAGGGCCGTCATTAAAACAGGCACCAATCTCTCCAATGAACCCCGAATGATCATTTGTTTACCGAATTGCTCTCCTTCATGTTCTATCAAATGGATATAATGTGAAATCATCATGATGCCATTTCGTGATGCAATCCCGGTAAGGGTAATAAAGCCTACTAATGTCGCAATTGAAAATGTTCCTCCTGTGAGCATTACAGCTATTACACTACCGATTAAAGCCAATGGAATATTTAACATAATTTGTAGTACAATTCGTGAAGACTTGAAATGGCTGTAAAGCACTAAAAATATTCCTGCTACAGAAAACAAGCTGAGAAATAGTATAAGCTTTGATGCTGATTGCTGGCTCTCGAACTGGCCTCCGTATTCAAGGAAGTAACCTTGTGGCAATTGGATGTCTGAGCCAATCTTTTGCTGCATTTCTTTAACCGTACTTCCTAAGTCCCTACCCTGAACATTACAGGAAATAACAATTCTTCGCTGCGTGTTTTCGTGCCACACGGAGTTGATGGCACTGGTATATTCAATACTCGCGATCTGATGCAAAGGAATAAGATTTCCTTCCGGGGTATCAATCATCGTATTCCGGATGTTTTCGATATTGCTTCTTTCCTGATCGGTTGTGCGTAGCAGAACATCAAATGTTTTCTGACCGTCCAGTATCTGGCCCGTTACTTTACCATTGTAAAAAATCTCCAGGTCCTGCGCAACCTTTCCTGCCTGTATGCCATAACGTTGTAAGGCTTCCCGGTTAATTTTTATCAACAGCTGGGGCACCATTACTTGTTTTTCAATCTGGACGTCAACGACTCCCGGTATGGAAGAAATCAATTCACGTATTGCATTTGCATTGGATCGCAGGTCTGTTAAGTCTTCACCAAACAACTTGATCGCAACTTGCGCCCGGACACCCGATAGTAAATGATCCAGGCGATGTGAAATGGGTTGGCCTACATTTACGGAAACTCCTTTAAGAAGATCTAATTCCCTCCTAATGTCTGCAAGAATTTCATCCCTGCTCCTTTCTATGTTCTCTTTTAGCTCTACCTCAATTTCTGAGTTGCTTACCGGCTCTACATGTTCGTCCAACTCTGCCCGACCTGTTCTTCTGCTCACAAACTCCACTTCCGGAACTTTCATCATCAGCTTTTCAGCCATCGTCCCAATTTTATTGCTCTCTTCCAGCGATGTTCCTGCCGGTGCAGAAAGATTGATCGTAAATGAACCTTCATTAAATGGAGGTAAAAATTCTGTACCGAAAAATGGAACAATGGTTATCGAGGCAACAATTAAAATACCAGCCGCGATAATCACTTGTTTGCTGTTGGACAGTCCCCAGTTCAATAGTCCAGTGTCTTTGTTCTTCAACCATCTCACCAACGGAGAATCTCCAGTATGTTCTGAGTTAAAAATCCTGCCAAGCCATGATTGCTTTTTGTTCGGGTTACTCTTTCCAACATTCTTTAACAAATAACTACATAAGGCTGGTGTAACTGTGAGTGACACAACAAGAGAGGCAACAATAGAAGTAATGTAAGCAATGCCCAAGGGAGCAAAGATTCTTCCTTCAATACCTTGCATGTAGAACAAGGGAATGAAAACCAATACAACTATTATGGTCGCGTAGACAATAGAATTACGTACCTCACTACTTGCTTCATAGATCACTTTCAAGTCCGGCTTCAGATTTGCACTCAGGCTATTCTCACGTAGGCGCCTGAACACATTCTCTACGTCTACAATCGCGTCATCTACCAATTCACCGATGGCAATAGCGAGTCCGCCAAGAGTTAAGGTATTGATAGAAATATCAAACCAACGGAATACAATGGCCGTGATGATGAGTGAAATTGGTATCGCGGTGAGGGTGATGATGGTAGTGCGGTAGTTTAGCAGGAAAAGAAAGAGAACAATGATGACCAGAATAATTCCGTCCCGGAGGGCCTCCTCAACGTTCTGAAGCGAGTTAACGATGAAGTTCTTTTGTTGAAAAATATGGGGATTCAACTTTACGTCTGGAGGCAAGGTTGTTTGAAGATCAACCAACGCTTTCTCAATATCAACGGTAAGGGCTACCGTACTGGCTCCTGGCTGCTTCTCAACGGTTAGTATCACGGCAGGTTTTCCGTTGATGCTGGCATCCCCCCGTTTTAAAGCTCCGCCAAACTTCACTTCTGCAATCTGTGAAAGCAAAACTGGTACACCTTCCTTGTTGGCTACAACCGTGTTGGCCAGATCTTCAAGTGTATAAGCACGACCTACATTTCGAATTAATACTTCTGAGCCATACTGATCGAAGAAATTTCCTGTTGTGTTTTGATTGGTAAGCTGCAGGGCATTGTCAATGTCGTCAAT
>JANNQJ010000427.1:0-4330 GCA_031400675.1 Cyclobacteriaceae bacterium | reverse complement strand
AAACTATTGGTTTAAGCCACTCACCCACCTCTCCAGTGTTTTTAGCCTAAAAAGCCTCTTCCTCCCCGGAAAAGGAATGCAAATATAAAGGTTGACGCAAAACTAACGCAACCCGATTAATAAATTGTCAGAATATTTATTGGGAGTGATAAAAATCGGAGCGCTTCTCTTTCTTTAAGGCGGCACCACTCATCGCTGCAAAGCCACCAACGAGTCCACCAATCAAAGCAGTCACCAACATCAGCAAGGGTTTATTTAAACTGAAAATTGCAGCAACACTTTCTACAAGTGGGGCAGAAGCTGAAGCATCCATGATCCATGCTTTGATCAACCACAATAAAGCTATGCTGAGGAACCCCGCAAGAAAATTGACTTTTGATTTCAATGCGAAGCCTGCAGCAAAAGCAGCGATGGCGATGCACCACCAGGGCATAAATAACTCAAGTAGAAATGCAGCGAGGGCAATGGCTATGAATTGGATAATGAGTTTCATTTCGAAGCTGGATTAATGGTAGTGGAGTATAACGATTTACTTTCTGCTTCTTCAGGAGAATGAATAAACAGCAATGGATAATGTTCGCCTTCCGTCCAATGACTTAACATATTCGCATAATAAAAACTTCCCGGGTTGCCAGATTGTCCACCAGGGTAAACACCCCATGCTCTGACACCTGCTTTTTCCATGCTGGCTACCATGCGCCAGGACGGGCCAGATCTTTTACTATGGGCATTAATGATATTATTATTACCTCCGTGTTTCACATGAAAACTAAAAGGTTCCAGTCTGGCTAAATGTCGGACGCTTGAATCTTTATAATCGGCCCATGGAACGGTTTCCGATTCCTGCGTTTTTTTCCATTCTTCAATTTTCTTAACTGCATTTTTAAAAGATAGGAGAATAACCTGCGTTGCATCTTCTTCCTGATCTGTGTTTCGTATATCAAAGAAACTTAATTGTGGCTGTGTTTTTATTAGTTTAATTGTTGTGTAGGCTGTTGGATATGATAGTGATACATTGGTAATATTCATTTCATCCCAAGTGGTCTCATACAGCGTTTCCCACCAAGCCTCGAAATAAGAAGCGCCTACGGAGTTGGCCTCATTGAAGTAATCCCACGAACTTAAGAAGTCAAGCGCTTTCTTTTCTTCGACAGAAAGATTTGAACTCGATACCGTTGATACCAAGTGAGGAAGAATTTCTGCTGCTTTCAGATTATAATTATCCTCATGCATCTGCATCATCTCTTCAATTGAAAATTTTTCTTTACTGGTTAACAGTGAATTGATTCGTCTATTTCTGAAAGCTTCATAACTATCCGTTTGAATATAATAGGGATACGTTGAGTCAGCCGGATATTGGTTAGCCGAACTTATAAATCCACGCTGCGGATTTTTCCACATAATATTTTGATCATTCGGTATAAACTGTTGCCAACCGTTGGCACTTCGACTTCCATCTAACGCGAATTTTCCTTCTTTTGGCTTACGAACGGGAAACTTACCCTGTACCCGTATTGCGATGTCACCATGAACGGATGCAAAGGCCCAATTCTGGGCAGGCGATGTTATGTAATCCATCGCCTTCATGTAATCATCGAAATTATGTGCCCGATTCAAAAGATAGTATGCTCTTACATCCTCCGATTCATCGTGTGATATCCATCGAAAAGCAAAATCGCTACGATTATTTTCTGGCTTGAAGGTTTTGTCATAGGTGACAGGGCCCCATTGAGTATAAACAACCGTGTCGTAAAAGGTTTCACCTCCTCTCACTGTAATCTCTTCAATCACTTTCTGTGTTGGCACCCACTTTCCATCCAATAAATAAAGATCTCGCTTGTTGTCCTTGAATGTTATTTTAAACCAGTCAATTACATCGCGTTCGGCATTGGTTGCAGCCCATGTAATGGAATCATTATAACCGATCGGAATAAAAGGCACACCCGGGAAAGATGCACCCATAGCATTAATGCCTGGCGCATGTTGTTGCACTACATACCAAATAGAAGGTAAGTTAAGTCCAAGGTGTGGATCACTGCATAAGATTGGCGAACCCAAAGTAGTCTTCGAGCCACTAAGTGCCCAGTTATTACTTCCAATACCATCTTCCTGCTTAAGAATTTCTTCCGATTTCATCAGGCTTGTGGATAAAGCGAGTGTTATGCTATCTTTTGGCAATGGGAGGGAAGTAAAATTCCATTCACCGGGTTTATTAACAATGGGATCGCCAACCATTTCATTATCGGGGTAGAGGAGATCAACCATGTTGCTGCCAAATAATTTGAGAGCATTTGTCATCTGTATATCCTTATCTCCCATATTCAGATCTTGGCACATAACCTTTACGAATTGAGCACACTTTAAATTTGTCCAAGCCTCAGGACGGTAATCCATAAGTTTATATTCAATCGGTAAATCTTGGTAGGACAAGGATTGGATAAAGTGATTTACACCAGTTGTATAGGCTTCAATCATAGAATTAATCTTTGGGTCTTTCTCGATGACTTTTAATAAATTCTTTGCTGCGAAAACCATCCCAAGTCTTCGTTGCGACCGATCATATTCCAATACTGCATTTCCCGCTCCCGGCCCAATGAGTTGTGAAATTCTACCTGCACCCGCATGAGTCTGCCACTCCATTTGCCAAAGTCGATTTTGTGCGTGAATGTATCCTTGTGCTAAATACAAGTCTTCATCATTATTGGCGAAGATGTGTGGAATAAGAAGACTGTCATAAACAACGGTTACTTTATCTTTAAGTCCTTCGATTCTTAATTCTGCTGGCCCAGTAAACCCTTTGGGTTCGATGTTTTGCCAGAACCCATGAAAGGGATCTAAGAATTTTCCAAGAGGAGGGATTCGGGTTGCCCCCAGTTGCCAGCTATTATTCAGTAAAAAAATTAGAATGACTGTTATGACGAAGGAAATAAGGAACCTGGCGTTTCTCATGAAGGGGTTAATTTATCGTCTGAATGTAAAAAGCTTTTCCTAATTTTCAGGCACAATTAATCGAAATACTTTAATTCCGGGAACATTGAAACAGATTCTAAGTCAGTATACCAAGGAGCAGGTAAAAAAAGCAAGTCTTATTAAAGCTATTTTTTTTGACGTAGATGGCGTACTAACAGATGGTAAAATCATTTATGATGATACGGGAAGAGAGACCAAGCAATTCAATGTTAAAGATGGTTATATTATCAGCCACCTGAAGAAAGCAGGAATTATTGTGGGTATCATCACCGGCCGCGATTCAAAAGTTGTAAGTAACAGGGCTGCTGAATTAAAGCTTGACTTCTGCCACCAAGGCATTGTCGATAAGCTGGAAGTTTTTGAAAAGCTTGTTGACTTCCACAAATTAAAAAAGAAGCAGGTAGCTTATATTGGTGATGATATTAATGATCTAGGGGTTTTAAAAAATTGCGGACTGTCAGCTTGCCCAGCGGATGCACTCAATTATGTGAAGGATAAAGTAGACTTAATAACACAGGTTAAAGGTGGACAAGGGGCAGTTCGAGAGTTGGCTGATCTGGTGTTAGCAGCAAGGGGTGAGATGGATGGAATTTTGAAAAGCTAGACGTATGGAAATATTTAAAGATAGGGTTCAGGTAACAGATAAGATCACATTAGGCGGTGATAAGATGGTGTTGTTTGCAGGTCCATGCGCGGCAGAGAGTTACGATCTCTGCATAGAGGTAGGTACTAAAATGAAAGACTTGTGCTCGAACCTGGGAATTGACTATGTGTTTAAATCTTCTTTTGATAAAGCTAACCGTACATCGGCAGGTTCGTATCGTGGCCCATCGGTGGATATGGGGTTGGAGATTCTGTCGATGGTCAAGCAAAAGCTTAACGTACCTATTGTAACCGATGTTCATGAATCCTACCAATGTGCTGAGGTTGCTGAGGTTGTTGATGTGTTACAAATCCCTGCCTTTTTATGCCGTCAAACTGATTTGCTTGTTGCAGCGGCCAAAACAGGAAAAGCCGTGAAAATAAAAAAAGGTCAATTTATGGCACCCGAGGACATGAAATATGCAGTTGATAAAGTAAGGGGAGAGGGAAACAACAGGGTATTCTTAACAGAGCGAGGCGCTAGTTTTGGTTATCATACGTTGGTAGTGGATATGCGTTCGTTACCAATCATGCGCCAATATACTCCCGTTATTTTTGATGTTACGCACTCCATACAACAGCCCGGTGGTAAAGGCGGGTCATCTGGCGGGCAGCGTGAGTTTGCTCCGTTCCTAGCACGTGCAGCTGCTGCAGTAGGTGTGGATGGATTTTTTATTGAGACTCACCCGAATCCCGAAAAAGCGTTAAGTGATGGACC
>JANNQJ010000426.1:0-4952 GCA_031400675.1 Cyclobacteriaceae bacterium | reverse complement strand
GTCATTTCAAGTGAAGGTATGAACGAGAAATCCCCTGCTTAGATGCACGAACAGGGGACTTCTCGCATTTTCATTTTGGCTATTTTCTGAACGCTTCGTTGGCTCGAAGTGACGGTACGTATTACTTATCTCTGCCGATTGCAGTTAGTTTATCTACATCGTTATTCACAGCCAGAATCAGTAAACACGTAGCAGTACAAAACACCGGACTGGTAATACAATGGTGCCCGTTCCAGCTTCCATCATTGTTCTGGATTTTTAGAATACGACCACTCATATTATTGTACCAATTTTTCCATTCGTTGTCCTTACCGATAATCATGGATTCGCCTGTTTGCAGGTAACTTAAAAATTCTTCACCACCATTATTGCCAAAACCCTCCATCACATCTTCGCGTTGTGCCTGCACTTTTGCCGATTGATATACTCCGTACGCAGTTGAATATTTCAACGCATCGTCTTTATCAAAACCAATCTTCTCTAAATTCTCTGCTGAAGCGGGGGCACTTTGCGAAAGCTTTCCTTCACGTCTGGCGCGATCCATCTCCTCTTGTACTTTGCGTGCTTCTTTAGCGCTGGCTCGCGATGAGCTAGAAACAGAGTACAGCACAACGCCTGCGCCACGATCAGTCTTCACGTCACCAGTCTTAGCATCGTAATTTCCTTTCTGGTAGTCCCGTGCTTTTTCCAGTGCCACTTCATCTACCGCTGCTCCTTGCGATTGGGCAGATTCCAATGCATTGTTTGCAAAAGAGGATTGTAACACGCCTGCCCATCCTGCGCCTGACATACTTCCGTCTTTATCCTGTGCCCGCTGGATTTTGGTTACACAGGTATTGAGATTTTTCTTCACACGCGCCTTCAGATTGGCATCGTGATCCAGATAATCGAGCACATTGGAAAAAAATTGAGAGGTGAGTACCACATCAATGTTGGCACCTAACTTGGTTTGAATCTGCGTACCCGTTTGATCGGTATTGTTATAACTGGAGGCAGGAGAATTTTCAGTTGCAGTCAGTAAATAATTTAATGCCTTCTTGAGTTGCGAAGAATACTCACCTTTCGTTAAGGTGTTACCGCTTCTTAACAATGCCATCGCTACCATGGCTGTAGTGGCGGGATCGGACTCCACAGCATGCGGGTCTGTAATATCCTGCCGGCTATGGCTGCCTGCACCCCACCCTCCATTTTGACTTTGTGCGCTGGCAATCCACTCAAGTCCACGATCAACAGAAGTAAAGACAGCGTAGGGTGTCTTGTAAGAGGCACTTGAATCAGAGGATTCCTCACCCATGACGGTACGGAATACACATCCTTTTGGAACGGTTCGGTGCGAAGTTCGCTTTCCCTCATTAATAGCCGAGGAGGCAAGTAAGAGCATCGCGGCAACTGGAAGTATGCCAAACGCAACGATTTTTAGAGTTTTCATAAGCATTGTTTTTAGTTTACAATGCTTAGGATGATTCTTCTGTCACTATTCCATAAGGATGGTTAGAAAATATGCGACTAATATTAATATTTCAGATTAACTATTCGTTTCGTAACGAGTTCACCGGATTGCTAAAAGCTGCCTGAAATGCTTGAACGGCAATGGTTAGCAGGGCAATGGACAATGCCAAAGCACCGGCCAGTATAGCTGCGCCTACGTTAAAATTAATCCGGTAAGCAAAATCCTGAAGCCACCATTTTTCAATTGCATACCAGGTAATTGGAATGGCCAATATAAATGCAATCAATATCAGTTTTGCAAAGTCCTTTGTCAGGAGTATTACCAGTTGCGAAACATTGGCACCCATAATTTTTCGAATACTGATTTCTTTTGCACGCTGTTCTGTTGAAAAAGTGGCAAGGCCAAATAGGCCTAAGCTGGCAATAATAATGGCGAGACCGGTAAAGATGATGAAAACTTCTCCCATGCGTTGCTCTGCACTGAACTTGGCATTAAAATTCTCATCCACAAAACTGTATTCAAATGGGGAATCGGGCGCATATTTTTTCCAAAGCGCCTCCACTAATTTTACGCTTTCAATTGCATTGCCCCCTGCCAACCGTATACCCATTTCTGCATTAGGTTCTTCGCCCAGTATAATGATCATAGGTCGGATATTATTTTTCAAGCTTTCAAAATTGAAGTTCTTCACAATCCCAATAGCTTCTAACTCCAGGCCCGTTTCGGTAGAAAAGCGAGAAAATACTTTTTTTCCTTCGTAGCTATCCCAGCCAAGTTGTTTGGCAGCAGCTTCGTTGATCAAAAACTTGGTAGAGTCTGTAGGAAAATCGCGTGAGAAGAAACGACCGCTTACCATCGAAAGTCCCAATGTTTTTAAGGCATCGTGATCGACCACGCAAACGGCAAGTAAATGCTCCGTATTGGAATCCAACGCTTTGAATGTCGAGGCCCAGTCTATGTTGGGAGGCATTCGGTTAACGTAAGTGGAAGCTATTACTTCGGGGTGTTGCGACAATTCATTTTTAAAAGCTGTAGCAGTTTTATTTAAATTCCATGTGTGGTATAGATTGAGCACGTTTTCTTTATCAAAGCCGAGGTTTTGCTGCTGCACAAATTTGAGTTGCTGATAGACCATGAGCGTTGCAATAATTAACCCAATGGAAATGAAGAATTGAAAAACTACCAGTCCGTTACGGATACCGGAGCTTTTCATGCCCGCGCGTACTTTTCCTTTTAATACTTCAACAGGTTTAAATGAAGTGAGATAGAACGCAGGGTAACTTCCTGCTAACAATCCGATAAATAGAGTAAAGCCTAAAAGTCCACCGATAAACAAGGGACTGAAAAGAGAATTGAATGAAATGTTTTTGGCAGTAAGTTCGTTGAAAAGGTTTAAAGAAAGCGAGACGAACATCAAGCCCAACACCATCGCTGTGATTGAATATAAATAAGACTCCAGTAAAAATTGTCCAACAAGCCGTCCTCGCAAGGCACCAATTGTTTTGCGTACGCCCACTTCCTTCGCGCGGTTCGCAGCGCGGGCAGTACTTAAGTTCATAAAGTTGATGCAGGCAAGCAAAATAATGAAGCTGGCAATTAATCCGAAAAGGTATAAGTAGCGGATATTGCCGTTGGGTTCAAGCTCGTCCGGCAACGATGAATGGAGGTGGATATCGGTTATTGCCTGTGTTTGAAAACTAAGGTTTCCACCATCAGCAGAGAATTTTTTAAAATCCATATTCAGGAAGCGCTCTATCTCTGAGGCGCAATATGTTTCTATAAAGTATGGATACTTTTCATTTACCGATTCGATTTTGGCATCAGGATAAATTTTGAAATAGGTAACCACAGCACTATTCAACCAAATTGGAATATTGACTTGTTGCCAAGAGGCAATCGATAATAAAAAATCGAATTGTAAATGGGAGTTAGGCGGAGGATCAGCCGCAATGCCTGTTACTTCTGCTTTCGTTTCACCACGGCTGCCAATTGAAAATTGTTTGCCAATGGGTGAATGGTCGCCTGAACCTGCATAGCCAAAATATTTTTTTGCAGCTCGTTCCGTAATCACGACTTTATTCGGGCCCGTTAGAGCGTCTTTCGGATTACCCACTACCAGTTTAAAGCCATTAAAAAAATCAAAAAAGTTGGAATCGGCCAGTAAGAAATATTTTTCAGTAAACGTGTTGGCTTCATACTTCACTGGAATTGTATTCCATTTGGTTATGCGGATGGTCGATTCAACCGCTGGCACATCTTTCATGAAGGCTTCCGCCAGGGGTATGCCTGTTTGAACAGTGCTGAACTGCTGACCTTGCAACGTGCCCGTAAACGTGCTTCGGTACATGCGGTTAGCATCCGGATGAAAGCGATCGTAGCTCAGCTCATCCGAAATAAACAAAATAAGAAGCAACGTGCAGGTGATACCTAGCGAAAGCCCGAAGATGTTAATAGCTGAATACGACTTTTGTCGAACCAAAATTCGAACGGCAGTTTTGATGTAGTTGTGTAACATAATTTTTTATTCGCTTCGTAATGAATTTACCGGATTTGCCCGAGCGGCTTTCAGTGCCTGAAGACTCACAATGGTCAACCCGAATAACAGCGTTAAACCTCCGGATAAAGCAATCATCCACCAGGGGAAATCAATACGGTATGTATACTGTTCCAGAAACTTCTGAAATCCCCACCATGAAATAGGTGAGGCAATAAAGAAAGCAATAATGATGAGCCAGGTAAATTCTTTGGCAATCATCTTCACTAAACTTGGAACAGTAGCACCCAATATTTTACGAATGCCAATCTCTTTTGTCCGTTGTTCTGCCGTAAAGGCGGCAAGTCCCAGCAGACCCAAACCCGTGATTACAATAGCCAGAAAAGCGAAAAGATTAGCAATGCGGTTGATCATGGTAATGGTCGTGAATTTCCGACCGAATTGTTCGTCTACAAAGGAGTAGGAAAAGGGATGAGAGGGGTCTAATTTTTTAAAGATCGTCTCTATTTTTTTGATGGATCCCTGGATGTCCTTTGTTTTTTCAAGTCGGATGGATATTGCACTTACCCAATCGGGCTGAAACAAAATCAGGGTAGGTTTAATCTCTCCATGGGGTGAGCCCATCAACACATTATCGGTTACGCCTACAATAGTTGCCGAACGTTCACCAAAGAAGGTAACTTTTGTTCCGACTGTTTCGGGTAGTCCCATAATTTCCATAGCTGCCCGATTGATGAGAACAGCAGCAGTATCCGATTTAAAATCTTCTGAAAAATCACGGCCTTCCACCATTTTGATCCCCATGGTTTTTGTGTAATCAAATTCCGTAGCCACCGTCCAAAAAATAACTTTTTGATCAGCGGGTTTCCCCCGCCAGTCCAGAAAGTTGTTTGAATAAATATCGGTGATTGGACTATTTGATTTTGTTACAGAAGAAACTACTCCCGAAGAGAGTAGCTCTTGTTTGATAGCGTTATAATTTTTCCCAATTTCCTCATTACTCCAAAC
>JANNQJ010000425.1:0-43303 GCA_031400675.1 Cyclobacteriaceae bacterium | reverse complement strand
TGAAAAGCTTCTATTACATCAAATGAATCTGGAAGGTTAATAGTTTTTGAACGGGATGGTACAATTTTTTCGAAAGTACCAGCCTCTATTTGCTGTATACTAGTCTGTACCAATTGTTCAAACTTGTCCCTATCAACTGAATTATCTGCATTATTTTTTTTAGTAAAGTTTGGCTTAGCCCTTTCTGCAACTGTTTTTGATACTACTTCCTGAAGCCAGTTTTGGGATGATATTTCTGTTGGAGTTCTAGGCTTGGTTAGCGAGCCATTCAAAAATGAAAAAGACAGGTCAGCTTTAAGGAAATGACTTTGTTTTTGATTATCAAAAGGATGAAAAATGAAACCTTCTGGTAATTCCTCTAGCGTGATATTTGATGGGGGAGTGGAAGTAAAAGAAATGATCAGATTTTTTGTTTGAGTATTGGGCAATCGCCACAAGGCAAATGAATAATTGTGTTCACGAACGTGATTAAGAAGAATATGAAAAAGTCTTTCCTCACGTTGTGCAGGTATTTTTGATGCTGATATTTTTACATCTACAGCCATTTTATTTTCGATCGATTACAGCCATTGTAATTCGGCTTATGCAAACCAGCTCTTGTTGGTCATTAGTAATGCGTATTTCCCACACATGCGTTTTCTTGCCTATATGAATGGGTTTAGTGATACCGGTTACAAAACCTTCACGCATACTTTTGATATGGTTGGCATTTATATCTAATCCCACGCAGTACTGCTTCGTCATGTCAATGCAACACGTTGCCGCTATGCTTCCCAGCGTTTCGGCCAACGCCACGGAAGCTCCACCATGTAATAATCCCAGCGGTTGATGCGTTCGGTGATCTACAGGCATCCTGGCCTCAATAAAATCATCGCCCATGCGGGTAAACTCAATACCAATATGCGCCACCATAGTATTGGCAGACATATTGTTAAGCATTGCTAACGTGAGGTTGGGATTGAAAAGCGGCATTGTGGTTTATTTCCCTATTTTTGCGGCCAAAATAGCTGAAAATTGAACACCAAAAAAATATACATCGTTCGGCACGGGCAGACTGATTTGAACCTGAGAGGTATTGTTCAGGGTAGTGGTGTGGATAGCAGTCTGAATGATACGGGACGGGCTCAGGCATCCGCATTCTTTGATGCGTATAAGCATATTCCTTTCGATAAAGTATATACCTCGGTATTAAAAAGAAGTCAGGAGTCTGTCGAGAAATTTATAAAACTTGGTATTCCTACCGAAGCGCTAAAAGGGTTAAACGAGATTAGCTGGGGGAAGAAGGAAGGACAGCCCATTACCGCTGAAGAGGATAAGTATTATCACCATATGCTTGATCAGTGGCAGAAGGGTAACACATCCTTACGAATTGAGGGAGGAGAAAGTCCGGATGAAGTTGTTGTTAGGATGAAGCCGGCTGTGGATCATATTCTGAGCAAGGAGAACGAAAAGACAATTCTCATTTGCATGCATGGTCGAGCCATTCGCATACTGCTTTGTTACCTGATGAACTATCCGTTGAAAAGTATGGACATGTTTGAGCACGAGAACTCATGCCTGTACATTGTAAATTATACTGGTTCAATGTTTAATGTGGAGCTGTATAATAATGTAGCTCATTTAGAGAGTTTGAAGACGCAGTCGGTAAAAGCTTAATAATGCCGGACATGTTCCGGCATCCCATTGTAGCGTAACATTGGGGGATCGCGGCACAAGGTCGCGAAGTTGGTTACTTATTTTTTCCTTAACTGCGCTAAGGCAGACTTAGCCTTGCTATCAATACTGTTTTTGTATTCGTGTTTTTTGTAACTGAGTGCCTTTTCAAAATACTTTTGAGCTTCCTTAGGTTGCTTTTGATCCACGAATAAATAGCCAAGTTGTAAACAAGCATTTGGAGCGAAGTACCAATTCTCTTCTCGTTGCTTTTCGATTGTTTCAAGGTATTCTTTCTGTGCCTCTGCGAGTGAACCACTTTTATGGTGAAGCCTGCCTTTGCGATAGGTAAATTCAATTTTTTCTTTGAAAGAGAGCAGATCATTATCATTTACACTACTTACAATTTTCTTCGCATTCTCATAATAACCGCCATCGGTAGCGTATCGTATTTTTGAGAGCTTGATGTTAGGATTTATGTTTTCAGCCAAACTTCGCGCAGCGTATTTATCTGCTTCAGCAGATTCTTTTCCTTCTTCTTTCGCTTTATCAAAATACTTTTCTGATTCTGAACGATTGCCCATCATCCAATAGCAGATTCCGATTTTGTAATGAGCATCTTTTATATAATTCTGCCCACGATATCTAGCAAGAAAATTCTGGTATGCGTGAGCCGATGACTCATACTCACTCTTGTGCAAATAAACTTCTCCCAACTGGTAGTAAGAATAAGGAATGGCCAGTCCTTTTGTATCCTCATTTACTTTTTTAAGATATACCAGTGCCTTTTCACTCTGTGAATTTTTAATGGCAATAGAGGCTCCCAGAAAAAGTGCTAAACGGTTTCCATGGTATATTTTGATTGTTTCGTCAAACCCCAACATAGCCGATTCTGTCTGTTGTAAAATAAACCCTTGGAATAAATAGTAAAGCAAGGTTGTCTCTAAGTTCAATGATGGGCTTTGGTTTTTTACCTGCTCCAGTTCTTTTAGCCCTAAATCAACAGAACCTTCCATATTCAGCAGGCTCATGACCCACTGGTATTTTTCTGGAACAGAGCCCAGCATAATTTCTAACAGACCGGATGTCTTCTTGATTGGTAAAAAGGATGGATACTTCTTTTTGCATTCTTGCACAATCAGGTAAGACTGACGGATATTCCATGCGGCATCTAACTCATGACCAAATTTTAAATAAATGAACCCCCACTGAAGTCTGAGTTCAGCAGTTGCAAATAGTGATTCGGCTGTGGCAGGATCTATTTCTTCCAGCCGACCGAGCCTGTCTTCAAGAGCATCTTCATACTTCTCAAATTTGATTTCATCTTCTGTTACCAGCAGTTCAAATGCATCGGTAAGGGAAGCAACATAAATTTGTTCCGGTGTTTTTATATCGTTGAGTTGCTTCTGGGCTTCTTCTATTTTTAAATTAAGTGCAAGTGTATACGATTCAAACAAGCGCTTATCGCTCAACCATTCTTTTTGCTGAGCTTGACAAATTATCGAGCATAAAAAAAGGCAGGAGATTAAGCCTGCCCTTTTTAGATGTTGTATCGTTGTAAGTCTATTCAACTGTTTTTCTTCGTCTGGTAGTGGTAGGAGCAGCACCTGCCTTTTTAGGTTTGTCGCTCTCATCCAGCGACTCCATATCTACGTCTGCTAAGATACGACCGGAATGTTCGTCAATTACTATTTTCTTTTTCTCACGGATTTCTGCAATTTTTTGAGGAGGGATAACAATGTTGCATCCTTCTGCTGCACCACGAACCACGCGTACAACGGCTAACCCATTGGATAGACTGCTGCGTAATCTGTCGTAATGCTTGAGGAGGTTTTTATCTTCAATTTTCTTAACAGCCTTATCTCGTTCAACCATCAAGCGTTTTTCCTCTTCCTGGCTCTCTTGCAGGATATCATCTAATTCTTTCTTCTTGTTGTCGAGGTGCGAGGTACGCTCTTCAATGAGGGCTTCCGTTTTCTCGATCTCTGCTTTCTTGGATGCAGTAAGTTCTTTGCCTTCTTTTACTTTCTTCTCACAGATCTGGATTTCAAGTTCCTGTAATTCTTGTTCCTTCGTGATGGCATCGAATTCGCGGTTGTTGCGTACGTTCTTTTGTTGTTCTGCGTATTTTTTGATGAGCTTTTCAGATTCTTTAGCCCCTTCTTTGCTTTTCTTAATGCTCTCCTCGATTTCCTTCAATTCTGTCTGGTGGCGCGCGAGCCGGGTGTTGTATCCGATCATTTCATCTTCCAGATCCTGAACCTCATCTGGAAGGTCACCTCTTAATTTCTTCAGTTCGTCTAGTTTGGTGTCGATGGTTTGTAGTTTTACAAGCGCTTCGAGTTTTTGTGCTACTGTTTGAGTTTCCATTAATTTTTAGAGATATCGTATGGGATTCGTGTCTGTAGTAGAAAAATTGAGCGCAAAAGTAGGAAATTTTTCTTTCAAAATCTCTACTATCAGCTCTTTCGTAAAAGCCTCGCTTTCGTAGTGGCCAATGTCGGCAATGGTGATTTTGCCATCTGCATCAAAGAATTCGTGGTATTTGAAGTCGGCCGTTACAAAGAAATCGGCTCCGGAGGAGATAGCCTGGTGACGCAGAAAACTGCCTGATCCACCACAAATAGCCACTTTTGCCACCTTTTTATCCAGCAAACGGGTATGCCGGATGATATTTAAATTCATGCTGCTTTTTAAACGCCTTAAAAACTCGATTGGTTCCATAGGCTGCTCCAACGAGCCAATCATCCCAGAGCCAGCCTCTTGATTCTCATTATTTAAATGGGTCAAATAATAAGCAACTTCTTCGTAGGGATGGACTTTTCGTAAAGCGCCAATAATTCTGCCCTCCAGATAGGAAGAGAATATCATTTCTACCCTGATTTCCTTTACAGATTCCTGTTGGTTAGCCCGACCAATATGAGGTCTAGCCTCATCATTCGGCATGAAGGTCCCCATTCCCTCCACCCTGAAACTGCAATTTTTATAATTCCCGATTTGACCTGCACCTGCTTCATGAAGAGCCTTCATGACTGCTTCTGCATGTTGATGAGGAATGAACGTGACTAGTTTGGATAAGGTATCTTTTTTGGGAAGCAGGATCCTCAGGTTTGTCAGTCCTATTTTTTCGCTAATCTTTCTATTAACTCCCGTATGAACATTATCCAGATTGGTATGAATAGCGTACAGCGTGATGTTATTGCGAATAGCCTTTAATACAGTACGCTCTACATAGTTGCTACCTGTTAATTTTTTTAATCCTTTGAAGATGATGGGATGATGAGCAACAATCATATTCACACCTCGATCAATTGCTTCCTGTACTACTTCTTCCGTACAATCCAATGTGACCAGTACCCCGGTAATTTCCAGTGAGGGCTCACCAGTTAATAAACCGGAGTTGTCATACGATTCCTGGTACGCACGCGGGGCTAACGACTCGAGGTGATTCGTGATGTCTTTTACTTTCATTTCTCGGATTGATTAATACTCACCGGTTAGTTGTATTTTTGTAGGAACCCGTTAGCAAAACTACACTTTTATTCATGTCAGTTCTCAAGTTTTTGCTGTTGCCTTTTGCCATGTTGTACGATGTGGTAATGAATATTCGCAACCGGCTTTACGATATGAAGCTGAAGCCCTCTACATCTTTTGATATCCCTGTCATTGGTGTTGGTAATCTGGCAGTGGGGGGTACCGGAAAAACCCCTATGACGGAGTATTTAATTCGACTTCTCTCTCCAAAGTACAAAGTAGTTACGCTTAGTCGTGGCTATGGTAGAAAAACAAAAGGATTCAGGATAGCCGGTGAACATGATAGTGCCTCCACCGTTGGCGATGAGCCGTTCCAGATATATAAAAAATTTTTCCCTGCTATTGATGTTACGGTTGGTGAAGAGCGAGCCTTGGCAATCCCCACCATATTACAAGAGCTTGAAAAGTCAGAAGTTGTTGTCATGGACGATGCGTTTCAACACCGCAGCGTGATACCGGGTTTGAGTATTTTGCTTACAGAGTATCATCGGCCATTTTTTAATGATCATGTGTTGCCTTATGGCAGATTGAGGGAGGGGCCTGAGGGAGCAAATCGGGCGGATGCCATAGTGGTAACGAAATGCCCTGGTCATTTGGAAGAAGAGGAAATGATGAGCGTGGAGCATGCCATTCGAAAGTACTCGATGAAACCAATTTTCTTTTCCAAGATCAGGTATGGCGAACCGATTCCCTTTGGTAATCCAACTAAAAAATTCTCGTCCCATGTTATTCTAATGACAGGCATAGCCAATGCCCATATTTTAGAAGAGTACGTGAAAAAGCACTTCATATTGGTGAAACACTTTTCCTTTCGGGATCATTACGTTTTTAGTGCTTCCGATTTACAGGATGTGGAACACATACTCCACAAGACAGCGGGAGAGCAGATCAGCATTTTAACAACGGAAAAAGATAAAGTGAAACTTGAAAGAGATGAACTAAAGGCATACACATCGCGCTTGCCAATTTTTTATTTACCAATAGAGGCCGAATTTTTAAGAAATGGTAAGGATTTTGATGCCATGGTCACGTCTTTTATGAATAGTTTTAAAGGTGAGTAGTCAGCCATTATCTTTGCGTGTGCGTATCCGGTTTGTTTTAATAGCATCGTGCCTTGTTCTTGCATTTCCATCTATTGCTCAGGAAGAAGTGCCTAATCCACGAACAGGTTCACAAATCATAGATGACAGCACGAAACATATCTATGGGCCTAACACGTCACGTTACTATTACGAAGAAGATTTTTTCTTCAATCGTAACGCCCTTCACCCCATTGATACCACCAGTTGGAACTTTCACCGGTTTAACTACGTGCAGCGGTTTGATAATTTTTATCAGGATTTAGGGAACATTGGTACAGCGATCCGTCCTGTGTATAATCAGGTTTCTGAAAATATTGGAACAAGCTCAGGTTTTGATACATATGATTTGTATTGGAACAACGAAACCATTCGGTATTACGATACCAAGTCGCCCTATTCCAATATGAAAGTAATCTTAGGTGGGAAAGGCAGGTCGGTTACGCGTGTAACTTTCAGTCGCAATATTACACCACGCTGGAATTTTGGCTTTAACTATCGTGCCTTGCTTATTGATAAGCAGATTGCGCGACAAGGAAAAGGAGATCGCAATGTACGGAGTACCTACTATGACCTGTACAGCGTCTATCACACAAAAGATAGCACCTACAGTATATTTCTAAACTATCGAAAGAATGCGCACCAGGCCGATGAAAGTGGAGGTGTATTGGTAGGTGGTGATTTTACATATAGTGAATTTTTCTTGACTGGAGACGATAGCGCGCAACCCTCACTAACCGAAGCGGAAAGTAATGATACCCGCAGCGCGTACCATTTGTTTCACCAGTACAAAGTAGGGTCAGCATTGCAACTTTATCACAAAAGCGATCTGTATAAACAACGAAACAGGTTTATTGATGGTCAACCTGAAAATACTTTTTACGATGTCATTGTAGTCGACAGTGCAACAAGCCGTGACCAGGTTGAATATAGGACTTTCCGGAACGAAGTGGGTGCGAAAGGAAGTTTGTTTAAACTTTTTTACAACGGGTATGCAGCTTGGAGAAAGTATTCAATGGATTATAGGTATTTCTATGAAGATAATTTTTACCTCGACACATCAGATGATGAATTTTATGTGGGGGGAAAAATTGCGCTACAAATTGATTCCATAATTGCTGTAAAAGGATGGACCGAGTGGATGCTAGACGACCGGTACCAGATTCAAGGATCGATTCGAACAAAATGGTTTGAAGCATCCGCAAGCAGATCGGTATCGACCCCAACCTTTTTACAACAGGCATACCGGGGCAGTCATGATGTGTGGTTGAATAGTTTTACAAATGTGGAGGCCACTGAAGTAAAAGGTAATTTGATTTACCAATCAAAAGTTTTTGGCGTTTATCCAGGAGTTCGGTTCTCCACATTTAGGAATTACATATTTTTTAAAGAAAACCCTGCCAGCAGCGGGCAGAAAGTTTTGCCCCTGCAATCCAGCGGATATCAGACCTGGGTTTCACCAGAATTAAATCTTTCTGTCACGCTTGCCAAACATATCAACCTGATTGCTCAGGGGATTTATACGGAGGTGTTAGAAAACTCGGAAGATGCGATTCGGGTTCCTGAACTGTTTGTAAACGGTCAGTTATCCTATTCAAATATATGGTTTAAAGGCAACCTTGATTTCCAAGCAGGCATTGATTTACACTGGAAGTCGGCCTATTATGCACCCGCTTACGATCCTGTGATTCAGCAATATTATACACAGCAGGAATTTCTAGTGCCATCATTTCCGGTTATCGATGTTTTTCTGAATGCTAAGATCAGGCGCGCCAGAATATTTGTTAAATATAACAATGTGCTGATGTTGTTCAGCAGTTACGGAAACATACCAACCCCCTATTATCCGGGTATTCGCAATTTACTTGACTTTGGATTTGACTGGTCATTTTATGACTGAGTTTGGAAACAACTGATCAGGTTTTTTGCTTTTTCTTTTTTGCTGCAGGAAAAAGAATATTATTTAAAATAAGTCTGTATCCTGCTGAATTAGGGTGTTGATTGAGATCTGTATGCTCTTCACCCACCTGATGCTGATAATCTTCCGGATCGTGGCCTCCATAAAACGTCCAGAAGCCTTTGCTTAATACACCATGAACATATTTTGCTTCATTAATCTCTTTGTTTTCTCCCAACACTACCACATCAGGTTTAATCAGACTGCTTTTAAACCCTGTTGTTTGTCCGAAAAAGCCGCTGATAACTTTCGTGTGATTTTGAGTTAACATGGTTGGGATGGGATCCCATTTCGCTGAAAATTCAAAGAGATTGAAATAATCATTGTCCTGTCGCAGACCCCGTTCATTAGGCGGATTATCAATGGAGGAAAATTCATATTGGTACGGATCACGCACTAACCTGAAATCTGTAAAGGCAAGGGTTTTTTCGAAATCAAGTTTATCCTGTGCCAATGGATCTGATGGATCGCCATCAAACATCCGTTCGCAAATATCAATACCCTCGGCAGCTAACGCAATATCAAAGCTATCGGTAGCAGAACACATGGCGAACAGAAAACCACCACCTGCTATAAATTCCTTGATCCTTTTTACGACTGCCAGTTTCAGTTGCGACACTTTATGAAAGCCATGTTTTCGTGCCACGTCTTCCGCTTCTTTTTGTTGTTCGATGTACCAGCCCATGTTGGAGAAGGAGGCATAAAATTTTCCATATTGGCCTGTGAAGTCTTCGTGGTGCAGATGAATCCAATCGTATTTCGGTAACGTACCATCCAAAACCTCATCATCAAAAATAATGTCGTATGGTATTTCCGCATACGTGAGTACCAAGGTAACGGCATCGTCCCAGGGCTGTGCAGTCTTTGGAGAGTATACTGCAATACGCGGATACTTCTCCAGTTTCATGATGTCGTAGTTAACAGCGGGGCTTGCAATTTCAGAAATGATCTGATTAGTCTGCGCATCCGAGATCACTTCAAAACTTACACCCCTTACTACTAACTCGTTTTGAATGGCCGGATGAAAGGTGCACATAAAACTCCCACCACGATAGTTTAAAAGCCAGTCTACTTCTGTATCTGTTTTAAGAATCCAGTAGGCTATTCCATAGGCTTTTAAGTGGTTGGCTTGTTTATCATCCATCGGTATAAAAATGGAGTTGGACGTTGCAACCTTAAAAACAATCAGAAAACAAAACAAAAGAAGACCCCTCATCGTACGCACTGTTAAGATTTACTTAAATTTACCATTCGTGTTCCACTTATCCATATTTAGTCGACTAACCTGCGTCCTAAATAATTCATCGTTTATGTGTAACATTTCGAGTATGTAAGTCAACGTATTGTGGTACAAACTTCGTTACAAATTCAATGGATTTAATCGAAAATATGAAGGAAGGTATGAGGTCGATACAGGCCAATATGCTTCGTTCGGTGTTAACGGCCCTTATTGTAGCTGTTGGTATTACTTCTCTGGTGGGGATCCTTACCGCCATTGACGGGATTGAGCGTTCGGTGAATGACAGCCTTGCTGGTTTGGGTGCGAATACCTTTGATATAAATTCCATTGAAAATCGTGGAGGAAGTTCTCAGGGAGTAGCACAAAAAGTGTACCCACCGCTAACATTAAGCGAAGCCTTCCGGTTCATAGAACAATATAACGTGCCCTCTTCCGTGAGTTTATCGGCCAACCTCTCGTGGAATGCTGAGATCAAACACAGGTCAGCTAAAACGAATCCTAATGTAATGGTGCAGGGAGTGAATGAGGACTATCTAGCCATTAAAGGGCTTGAGTTGCAAAAAGGAAGAGGCTTATCGAAGATCGAAGCAGGTTATGGAACCAACGTGGCCATTATCGGCCACAAGATTTATAAGACGTTATATAAAGGGAACGAAGAACCAGTCAATAGCAAGATTACAATTTTGGGAACTCAGTTTAAAGTGATAGGCGTGATTGAAGAGAAGGGACAGCTTGCGGAGGATAATTATGACAACATGGTGATCATACCTATCAGGCTTGCCAATCAAATGGCGAAAGGCAACGGTCTTTTTTATGAGTTGACTGTTGGAATTACCGATGCAGCAAAAATTGAGTATGCCATGGGTGAAGCTACAGGTCTTATGCGATCCATCAGGCGCGATGAAGTAGGTCATGCAAATTCTTTTGATTTGGAGCGGAGCGAAACCCTTGCCCAGGAAATGGAAAGCATTACTTCTGGGTTGCGCATGGGTGGTTTTGGAGTTGGCTTTATTACGTTGCTGGGAGCTTCTATCGCATTGATGAACATTATGCTGGTATCCGTTACGGAACGCACGCGCGAAGTAGGTGTGAGAAAAGCACTCGGGGCAACGCCTTTGCGCATCCGTCAACAATTTGTGATTGAAGCAATTGTGGTATGCTTATTAGGCGGCATTGCCGGAATAATTTTTGGCATTTTAATTGGCAATGGTATTTCCAGATTAATGGGTATCGAAATTTTTGTTATCCCCTGGATGTGGATGAGCATGGGGTTGATTGTTTGCATAGCGGTTGGATTGATTTCAGGATATTATCCGGCACATAAAGCCTCGAAGCTTGACCCAATTGAGTCACTTAGATTTGAATAATCTTAAATTGGCTCTCTGAGAGGAGAGTTTTGATTGTATAATCGATCAACATTGACAACATGAGGAGAGTTGTTTAACTAAGCTGAAGAAAGAGCAGCCTCAGAACCTTTTTTTAAGGTAAAATAATTGATAATTTAAGCCGTTAAATTAGTTGATGTTGATATTCTAGTCTATGCGAAGGAAAATTTTGCTTCTTTTTACCATCATATCAATGACTACCTGTTATTGGTCATGGGCGCAGAAAAAGGATTTAAATTCATACATCCGTGTAGCTGACATTAAATACGCCTCTCATCCTAATTCAGACCCTAAGCTTAATTTGCTGGACGTGTACTTGCCCAAGAAGGGAAGTAACTCACCGGTATTAATTTGGATTCATGGTGGAGCGTTGGCATACGGAGAAAAAGAATACGTGCAGGAGAAAGCTGAATATTTTACAAAGAAAGGATACGTCTTCATTTCTATTAACTATCGATTATCTCCTAAAGTGGTGCATCCTGCACACGTGCAGGATGTGGCGGATGCCATCATGTGGGTTCATAAAAATGCTGTGCATTATAGTGCCGATGCCAACAAGATTTTTTTAATGGGTCATTCTGCAGGCGCCCACTTAGCTGCGCTGGTGAGCACCAATGAAACCTATATTAAGAAATCTGGAGGCGAGCTAAGCATAATTCAAGGTGTTGTATTGTTAGATGGGGCGGGATATGACATCCCAGTACTCATGAACGATGCAAAATCGCGGTTGAGAGAATGGTATACCCAGGCTTTCGGCAATACGAAAAAGGAATGGGAGGAGGCGTCTCCTGTTTATTTTGTAAAACCAGGGAAAAAAATCCCTGCCTTTATGATCGCGTTTGCTGGTGAGCGCGAGGCATCTGAGGTGGAAGCAAAAATCTTGTCAAAGAAATTAACAGAAGCACAGGTTGAGAACAAAGTTTTCTTCTACCAGAAGAAGACCCATTTAACCATCAGCAAAGAGTTAGGAGAAGAAAAAGATAAAACTACGGAAGATGTGTTACGGTTTCTGCTAGAAAAGCATTACTTGACTGTTAACCCAACACGTTGATTAAAGTAAGGGATTCAATACCTTTGCGACATTATCTGCAACAATTTTATGCCCCGCCATATTCGGGTGAATTCCATCGGGCAAATTTAATTTTTCATTTCCTGCCACGCCCTCAAGCAAGAATGGCATCAGTGTGGCATTGTTCTTCTTTGCAAGTGCCGGAAAAATTGCTTTGAACTCGGTGGTATAATTGCCTCCCATGTTAGGCGGAACCATCATTCCCATTACAACAATTTTTGCTTTTGGATTTTTTATTCTCACCTTATCAATAATAGCCTGAAGATTTTTTTTTGTCTCCTCCAATGGCAGCCCACGCAAACCATCATTGCCTCCCAATTCTAATACAAATACATCTATGGGCTGACGCAAGATCCAATCAATGCGGGATAGGCCTCCTGCTGAAGTTTCTCCGCTTAATCCGGCATTCACCACTTTACATGGCTTGCCGTTTTTGTTGAATTGCTTTTCTACCAGGGCTGGAAAGGCTTCTTCTGGTGAAAGTCCGTAACCTGCCGTGAGACTATCGCCAAAAAAAAGAATCGTTTTCAAGGTTGCAGTGCCTTGAAAAAGGAGTGTACATACAATAATCCAAACAAACTTACCGACCATAGCGTTACTGAGAGTTCCAAGTTAAAGGTTTCAAGTTAGCTTTAAACATTCTAACGTGGAACTTGAAACGTACAACATTGAATAATTTATATGTCACAAATCGTACTCCAGGCCGAATCGCTTACCAAAACCTACCGATCCGGTGCCAATTCCCTCACGGTGCTTGACCAAGTGAGTTTTTCTGTCAGTCAAGGCGATACACTTGCCATTATCGGGCCATCAGGAAGTGGCAAAACAACCTTGCTTGGCTTGTGTGCAGGGTTAGACGTGCCCAGCCAGGGAATTATTTCATTGATGGGATTTAAATTGAATGCAATGAGTGAAGATGACCGAGCGTATATCCGCAATCAGTATGTAGGCTTTGTGTTTCAAAATTTTCAGTTGCTTTCTACCCTCACTGCGCTTGAAAATGTAATGGTGCCGTTGGAGTTGCGTGGAGAAAAAAATGTGGCACCCAACGCAAAAGAATGGCTTTCACGTGTTGGGCTTGCCGACCGGATGGAACATTACCCTACGCAACTATCGGGAGGGGAGCAACAGCGCGTAGCCATGGCAAGAGCATTTATCACAGAGCCCAAAATATTATTTGCCGATGAGCCTACAGGTAATCTTGATGAAGAAAATTCTCATCATATTACCGATCTGCTTTTCGGGTTGAATAAAGAGCAGCAGACCACGTTGGTGTTGGTCACCCATAACTTGGAGCTTGCGCAAAAAACAGAACGAATTTTGAGTATGCGTGGAGGTAGACTTGTTGAAGAGCTAACCGTTCAACTAAATAAGTAACCTGTCATTGAGCCCGCTAATCTATACTATGAAAAATGAAGCTGCATGGCGAGACATCTTCTTACATAGTTTAGTCTACTTGATGTTAGAAGATTCCTCGTGCCTCGGAATGACTATAAGATTATGATCGAATACATCATCCGACTGAAACGAAAAACACGCGGCATCTTCCGCGATGCCTGGGTTTGGAAAATGGCTTGGCGCGATGCACGACATAATTTTTCCAGGCTCTTCCTTTTTACTGCCTCCCTCATCACTGGCATTGCCGCAGTGGTGTCGTTGGATTCGATGAACACTTCTTTGCAAGAGGACATCAACCGCAATGCGAAAGAATTGTTAGGTGCAGACCTGGTGGTGAATGGTAACAAAAAATTTGAGCCTGATCTGCGAATACTTTTTGATTCCATCAAGTATGCGCAGTCAGAAGAAGCAGACATGGCTTCGATGGTATTGTTTCTTCATAATGGACAATCGCGACTAATCAGATTAGTGGCCCTCGAAGGACCTTTTCCATTTTATGGCGAGTTAGTGACACAGCCAGCCAATGCATATGAGCTCATGAAGGGGGGAACTTATGCGATGCTCGATGAATCTTTGGCCAGTCAGTATGAGGTAAGTTCAGGCGACTCGATTAAAATTGGAAATTCAACACTTACAGTGTCTGGTGTAGTCACTAAAATCCCGGGAGGGGGTGGACTTCAATCTACATTTACCCCAACAGTTTATATTGCGATGTCTGAGCTGGATTCTACAAAGCTTGTGCAGTTTGGAAGTAGAGTGAATTACCGAAGATACTTTAAAACAGACACTGAAGCACAAGCAGATGAACTCGGCAAGTGGCTGCAGCCAAAGGTGATAAAGTTTGGCCATGGGTACGATGATGTGCAAGAACGCAAGGAAGAGTTGGGAGAGACTTTCCAGGCGATATACCGATTTTTCTCACTACTCGCCTTTGTGGCGCTGATCCTGGGGTGCATAGGTGTAGCAAGTTCCGTTCATATTTATGCACGCGAAAAGCGTGATGAAGTAGCTGTATTGCGTTGCATAGGATCAACCGGCTGGCAGGCATTTAATATTTATTTTATTCAGATTTTTTTATTGGGCATCATCGGTAGCGTAGTAGGAGCATTTCTGGGTGTGGTAATTCAACAACTCATTCCACTTGTGTTTAAAGATTTACTTCCGGTAGAAGTTGGTTTCTCTATTTCGTGGATGTCGGTATTGCAGGGAGTTGCACTGGGTGCGGTTGTTTCGGTATTGTTCTCGGTGCTTCCGCTTATATCAGTGCGGTTTGTTCCACCTCTCACCGTATTGCGTGCCGATTTTGAGCCCAGTAAAATTTTCTCAAAGACAAAACTTGTGGCAATCATTCTCATTGCGTTATTCCCAATTGCTTTTGCTGCCATTCAAACAAAAAGTCTCGTAACAGGTGGTCTGTTCTTTTTGGGATTATTGGTTGCGCTCGGGTGCCTGGCCTTGGTAGCGATAGCATTATTGTTTCTGGTAAGAAAATTTTTTCCAACGAACGCTTCTTTTATCTGGAGGCATTCCCTTTCCAATTTGTTCCGCCCAAATAATCAAACGCGGGTGTTGATGGTAGCCATAGGGCTTGGTACTTTCATTATTGCCACGCTGAACATTGTAGAGAAAAGTTTACTGGGGCAGGTAGAATTTACGGAACAAGAAAATCAATCCAATACCATT
Organism: Cyclobacteriaceae bacterium; assembly: GCA_031400675.1. GTDB lineage: Bacteria > Bacteroidota > Bacteroidia > Cytophagales > Cyclobacteriaceae > UBA2336. The sequence continues at coordinate 28,305 of JANNQJ010000425.1, read as the reverse complement.
TTGTTTGATATTCAAGGATCGCAGAAAGATGGTGTATTGAAGCTGATGGAGGAAAACAATCTGCCAGTGAAGCAAGTCGTGCCCATTATTACGTGCCGCTTAAGTGAAGTAAGAGGTAAGAGTATCGAGGCCATACAAAAGGACAGCACCGATCAAATTCAAAACTGGGCATTAACCCGGGAGTATCGTGTTACCTATCGCGACAGCCTCCACCACGCAGAAGAATTAATTGAAGGAGATATGCATCACTTGAAAACTACACGTGATTCAGTTTGGGTAACAATCTCGGAAGGCATGCAGGAGGAACTGGAGGTTGAAATTGGTGACTCGTTGGTGTTTGATATTCAGGGCGTCCCTGTAAAAGTTCACCTCAGTGGTATCCGAAAAGTAGACTGGTCCAAAGACCCACCGAATTTTATTTTTGTATTTCCGAAAGGCGTGCTCGAAAATGCACCTCAAATTTTTGTGACCACCACACGCATTGACGACCAGCAGGCAGCCAACCGTTTTCAACAGCAGTTGATCATGCAATATCCGAATGTGTCGTTGATTGACTTAAGACTTATTTTGAGTACCGTAAATGAGTTGTTCAACAAACTGGGACTTGTGGTTCGGTTCCTGGCGCTGTTCTGTATCGTTACGGGGCTGGTGGTATTGGCTGGAGCCGTGATCAACAGCAAATTTGTACGGATGAAAGAAAATGTTTTGCTGCGTACCATGGGTGCCCGCACCAGTCTCATTACAAAAATTACGTTGATTGAATATGCCTATCTCGGGTTGTTCTCTGCACTTACCGGCATGATCCTCTCATTGGGAGGGGGCTGGCTGCTCGCCATGTTTTTCTTCAAGATTACATTTGCTTTCGACTGGGTAGAATTACTCACCATTGCCACAGGTGTTGTGTTTTTAACCGTATTCATTGGATGGTGGAATTCACGAGAAGTGATTGACACCCCTCCGTTGCAGGTACTCAGAAAAGAAGGGTGACCTTTCTGATGTTTTCAGTATTTTAGAGGTAGATGACTGGTATGAGAACGGAAAGACACACACTCATTGTAAGCATCAGCCTGGCACTGCTGTTTATTCCATTTTCAGGCTTAGCCCAGGTTGGATCATCCCTTAAATTTATCGAAAACAAAAACCAGTGGGCTCAAGAAGTTGATTATGCTGCGCGTATTCCAGGAGGAAGATTATTTTTATCTCCGGCACAATTCTCAGTTTATTTATTCGACCAGAAAAAGCTGGAGGATGATCATCTTCACAAACATAGATTGGTAAATGAATCAGATGGAAACGTAATGCCAGATGATGCAATTAACGGCCATCTTCTTCAGATTGATTTTTTAAACGCCAATCTTACTTCACAACCTCAGGCGTTCAACCGCTCAACGGAATATTATAATTATTTTACAGGAAATGATTCTTCAAAATGGGCTTCAAATGTGTACGCCTATTCAGAATTAATTTACCCTTCACTTTATGAAGGTATTGATTTAAAAATCAGTTCTATTCACGATAATCTCAAATATGATTTTGTAGTAAAGGCTGAAGCAGATGCAGCTCAAATTCAAATCGAATATTGTGGTGCCGATGCGCTAACACTGGCGGACGGAAGTATTTCGATCGGAACTTCGCGGGGTAACATAATAGAAAGGAAACCTTATTCTTATCAACTCATCGATGGAGTAAAAAGAGAAATCAAAACTGAATATAAGTTAGCCGGCAATATTGTTACGTTCTATTTTCCCGAAGGATATGATCCTTGTTATGAATTGCTGATTGATCCATTATTGATTTTTTCAACATACTCAGGCTCCACAGCTGATAATTGGGGGAGTACTGCAACCCCTGGGGAAAATGGAACTTTGTATTCTTCAGGAATAACGAATCATATCAATGTGGGGGGAACTTTTCCTGCCACTCCGGGAGCCTTTCAAACAACGTATGGTGGAAATTATGATATCGCCATCTTAAAATATGATTCAGCGGGTAGTCAAATGCTTTATGCCAGTTACTTGGGAGGAAGCAGCAACGAAACTCCGCATAGTCTGGTCATGGATAGTGCAACAAAGGAATTACTTGTATTAGGAACAACAAGTTCAGCTAATTTCCCAACCACCACCAATGCGTTGGATCAGAGTTTTAATGGAGGCACAACGTTGAACACGTTTGTCATCAGCTTTCCATTTGGTTCTGATATCACGCTTTCCAGAATTAGTCAGCATGGAGATGAGCTATTGCATTCTACTTTTTTAGGCGGAACAGCAAACGATGGGCTTAACCCAGCCGGCCCGTTAGTCAGAAACTACGGTGATGATATGCGCGGAGATATTATTACCGATAAGGAGGGTAATGCCTTCATCAGCTCTGTTACGTCATCCGCAGATTTCCCTGCCGCAAATAGTTTTAGCCTGGTGTATAAGGGCGGTGGAACCGATGCCGTTCTCGTAAAAGTTAAAGCAGATCTTTCAGAAATTCTATGGGGTGCATTCATTGGAGGTTCTGGTTACGATGCATCGCATACGCTTAAGTTTGATGGCGTTGGAAATATTTATGCAGCTGGAGGAACAAGCAGTGCTGATTTCCCGATAACGGCAGGGGTATATCAGGGTGCGCTCTCTGGTGATGCCGATGGCTGGATTGCGCATTTTGAAGAAGAGGGAGATTCGTTATTGCAATCCACCTTCACCGGAACCAACGCATTCGATCAGGTATATTTTGTCGATTTGAATTCAGCAGGAGAAGTCTATGTGTATGGCCAGACGAGTGGAAGTATGCCTGTTACTCCCGGAACCTACAATAATCCAAATAGCGGCCAGTTTGTGCAGAAGTTTTCTGCCGAACTTAACGCACTGATATTTTCCACAGTTTTTGGTTCAGGGATCGGTATTCCGAATATTTCACCTACCGCTTTTCTGGTAAATGATTGCAACAACCTGTACATGTCCGGATGGGGTGGAAACATTAATATAACCCGTAACTATTGGCAAAGCACTACGGTGGGTATGCCAACCACTCCCGATGCACTACAACGAACAACCCTCGGCAACGATTTTTATTTTATCGTACTTACCGATGATGCCACGGAATTATTGTATGCTACATATCTGGGTGGAAATCAATCCTGGACGCATGTAGATGGAGGAACCAGTCGGTTCGATAAAAGCGGCATTGTGTATCATGCAGTATGCGCAGGATGTGGAGGAGGTTTTGATGATTTCCCCACCACACCAGGTGCATGGTCAAACACAAATAACAGTGGGAACTGCAACAACGCGGCCTTTAAGTTCGATCTATCCTCCTTGCGAGCTCGACTCCAAACAAACTCAGTGGCTTTTGATGCTCCGGGTATTGATGAAATATGTTTTCCCGATTCTATTCGGTTTCAAAATTTCAGTACGGGTGGAGAATTTTTCGAATGGGATTTAGGCGATGGTACCAGGTTCACAAAATTAGATACCACCTCCTTCGTGCATCAATACCAGGAAGAAGGTAACTACCTGGTGAAGTTAAAAGCCATCGATCAAAATACGTGCATTGGAATTGATTCGACTGCGAAAGTAGTAACGGTGTTTGAGATCACGGCTCTGGCCCAGGATGATGATGATATTTGTTTTGGAACAACCTATGCGCTCTCCGCAACGGGTGGAACATCCTATGTTTGGTCAACAGAAGCAGACGGAATACTTCCATCAAACACGGTAACCCCTGAGGATACCACATACTATTTTGTAACGATCACCGACAGTAATGGCTGTATTATGCGTGATACAGTTCAATTAAATGTTGTGCCGGAAATCGAATTGAAACTTGAGTATGACCTGATTACCGATTGTTTTTCAAGACCTTCGGTATTGATGCGAAATAAAACGGACTCAAATCCGGATGAAACTTTTATTTTTGATTTTGGTGATGGATTTACCTCCGATGGTCAGCAAGTAACCCATTATTATGAACAGGACGGGGAATACGTAATAAGACTGATTGGCGTAAAGGAATTTTGCGTGTACGAGCAAAGTATTGAGTTGCCTTTTTTTACCATCCTGGTACCAAATGTGATAACTCCAGGCATTACAGGGGGGTACAACGATCAATTCATGATTCAGTATGGAGATGTTAACAGAACCCCTGCACATGCAGGATTAAAAGTTGGCATTACCGTAGTAAATCGGTGGGGTACACAAGTTTTTGAGTCAAATGACTATCAATATGATTGGACGGCTGATAACGTGGACACCGGAATTTACTATTACCAGGTAACGATTGGGGACTATGCTGTTTGTAAGAACTGGGTACATGTGATTAAGTAATCACCCATTGTGAATTATAAATCTTCTCATTAACATTGCAACCTCTTTTATTAAATTTTAAAAGGGCCCATAGCTCAGCTGGTTAGAGCACCTGACTCATAATCAGGGGGTCGCTGGATCGTGCCCAGCTGGGCCCACACCGATCAATTCGGGTATGCAACTTCATTCTACTTTTCGTTTGGCTTACCAATAAACTGAGTAAACGGCAACCAACATTGCAAAAATAATAAGTGCGCCTATCGCAAACGAAGTAGAAACCTTAAACATACTTCTGTCTACTTCTAATCCTTTTGGAATGACCCCTTTTTTATTTTCGTATATACTGATGATATACATGCCAAGAATGCACACGGCAAACACGATAACCATTCTATCCAGGAATGGAATTTCGTATACGCCCGTTGAGTTTGAGACAGCCCATCCGAACGTATAAAGAGGCGAGAGATCAATCCACTGTGGTAAGAATTTCAGGATTACCGAAACAATAAACCCGCCAATCGTAGCAAAGAGCGCAGCGTTTGAAGTGGTTTTTTTCCAGAAGAAACCTAAAATGAACATGGAGAAAATTCCGGGTGAAACAAATCCCGTATATTCTTGTATGTATTGAAATCCTTGTTTTCCTTCACCCATTAACGCTTCGCCAACAAGCATCGATAACAGAACAGCCATCAACATCGCCACAATTACAGTTACCTTGCCCACATTAACCAGATTCTGCTCATTGGCATTTTTGTTAAATGCCTTTTTATAAATGTCAAGTGTAAAAATGGTAGCAATACTATTTGCTTTACCCGCCAGTGAAGCAACGATGGCTGCAGTCAGCGCAGCAAATGCTAAACCTTTTAAGCCTATAGGGAGCAACCCCAGTAAAGCCGGGTATGCTTTATTCGGATCCTCAACTCCTGAAGAGGTGAGCATGTCGCTGGCGCTGATGCCTGGTATTTGTTCTCTGATTATAAAATATACTGCGATACCGGGTATCACTACAATTACCGGCATGAGCATCTTTAAAAATGCAGCAAATAAAAGTCCTGCTCTGGCAACAGGAAGCGAGGCGCCCAGTGCGCGTTGTGTAATATATTGGTTACAGCCCCAGTAACTTAAATTGGCAATCCACATACCACCAATGAGAACACTTATTCCTGGAAGATCCATATAGTTTGGATTATCCTTTTGAAAGATGAGATCAAAATGTCCGGATGCCTCTTTGGTTAAAATATTGAAGCCTTTTACGATACCATCATTACCGGAGATCATATTCAGTGCGATGTAGGAGGCTACCAATCCACCCAGAACTAAAAAGAATACCTGTATAACATCCGTATATCCAATAACCTTCATACCACCCAGTGTAATAAAAATGGCAAAGAGGGCTAAAGCCAGTATGCAGAACACAACACTCAATCCTGATATTCCGCTAATGGCCAATGCACCCAGATAGAGGATTGACATCAGGTTAACCACCACATATAACATCAGCCAGAATACCGCCATGATCATAGCAACGCGTTCGTTGTAGCGCTGACTCAAAAACTGCGGCATAGTAAAAATCTTGTTCTTCAAATACACCGGCATAAAAAAGATGGCAACAATGAGGAGTGTAGCGGCAGCCATCCATTCGTAAGCTGATATGGCTAGCCCGAGTTTGAAGCCTGAACCGCTCATGCCAATCATTTGTTCTGCCGAGATATTCGATGCGATCAACGAAGCACCAATAGCCCACCAGGTGAGCGATCCCTCAGCCAGAAAAAAATCTTTTGAATCAGCCTGAAGTTTCTTTTTGCGATTGTATACCCAGTATCCGTAAATACTAACAATCAGAAAGTAGAAAAGAAAAACGATGTAATCGGTAAGGTGAAGACCTTTCATGGCTATTGATTATTAAGTTATAAGTTTACTTCAATGAATCTCTCTTCTTTAACATCTCTTGAATTTCCACCTACAAACACCACAAATTCCCCTGGCTCCGTTCCAAAGGTCATATCTTTTCTGTAAAAAGCAAGGTCATTTGTACTCAATACAAATTTTAATTCACGACTCTCACTTTACTGAATCAAAATTTTCTCAAATCATTTTGAGTTCTTTCTCGGCATTCAATACTATTTCAGTTCAAACTCACCTTGCTTCACATCGCGCGAATTTCCTCCAACAAACACCTGGAACTTACCGGGCTCGCAAACAAAATCTAAGTTGTTGTTATAAAATGAAAGCTCTTTTTTAGTAAGCTTAAACGCTATAGTTCTTTTCTCACCGGCTTTCAGTGAGATTTTGCTGAATGCTTTTAGTTCTTTTACGGGTCGTGTTACAGATCCAACCAGATCGCGAATGTAAAGCTGCACTACTTCACTGCCTGCGCGGGAACCCATATTGGAAACCTCAATTGAAGCCTGAAGTGAATCAGAAGCAGTCATTTCTGTTTTATCAAGCTTCACTTCTCCATATTGAAACTGTGTGTAACTCAACCCGAAACCAAATGGATAGAGGGGATCGTTTGACACATCTAAGTAATTAGAACGGAATTTTTGAAACCACTTTCCCTCCGGTAACGGTCGGCCTGTATTCTTGTGCGCATAATAAAGTGGAACCTGTCCTACATGTTGCGGAAATGTAGTGGTCAATTTTCCAGACGGATTTACGTCACCAAACAATACATCCGCGATGGCATCGCCCGCTTCACTTCCACCAAACCAAACGTTTAAAATGGCAGGAACATTTTCTTCTTCCCATTTCAATACCAAGGGTCGACCTGTGAACAACACCAGAACAACTGGCTTTCCGGTTTTTAACAATGCTTTCAGAAGCTCTTTCTGTGTTTCAGGTATTTCGATGTTGGTGCGACTTGAAGATTCTCCGCTCATCTCGGCTGATTCTCCTATTGCCGCAATAATCACATCAGCACTTTTAGCGATCCGCACAGCTTCAGCGCGTAAAACTTCAGCCGATCGCTTTTCGCGGTCGAGCGATTTGCCAAACATGGCGGCCCTGTCTTCAAAGGCTTCATCTTCATCGAGGTTCGATCCCTTGGCGTAAACAATTTTAGCATCTGTTCCGACTGCCTTCTGTAAACCGGTTAGCAGTGAAATGGATTCAGAAAATCTGGCTGCTACACTCCACGTACCGGTCATGTTCTCTTTTGCATTGGCAAGTGGGCCAATCAATGCAATTGTTCCTGACTTCTTAATGGGAAGTACGTTGCTTTCATTCTTTAGCAACACAAAGCTCTGGGCTGCAATGCTGCGGGCCTCAGTGCGATTTACCGTGGTAAATATTTCAGTCTTTGCCCTGTTCTCATCACAGTATTTGTAAGGATCGTCAAAAAGACCAAGCTGAAATTTAGCCCTGAGTACTCTTCTGCAGGCTTCATCAATTTGTTGCTCTGTTATTGTTCCTTCTTTCAGGGATTGCGCAAGCGTGGTCAGAAATCCTTCCGCCACCATATCCATATCAAGACCTGCGGCTAAGGCTTTGTATGATACAGCTTTTAAATCTTCACCATATCCGTGGTCTATCATTTCTGTTATTCCGGTAAAGTCTGAAACAACAAAACCATTGAAACCCCACTGGTCGCGAAGCACATCGGTAAGCAACCACTTGTTGGCAGTAGCAGGTATGCCATCCACCTCATTAAAGGAAGCCATAACGCTCCCGGCTCCTGCCTCTACAGCTGCTTTGTATGGAGGAAAGTATTCATTATACATTCGATGACGACTCATATCTGTTGTGTTATAATCGCGGCCGGCTTCGGCTGCACCGTATAAGGCATAGTGTTTGACGCACGCCATGATGGTATTATTCGCAGCTAAGTCATTTTCCTGATACCCCCTTACCATGGCTTTCGCAATTTCAGAACCGAGGTAAGGGTCCTCACCACTTCCTTCAGCAATACGACCCCACCGCGGATCGCGGGCAAGGTCAACCATGGGTGAGAAAGTCCAGCAGATGCCGTCAGCACTTGCTTCTTGTGCTGCGATGCGAGCACTGCGTTCCACCAATGTCATATCCCAACTGCAGCTTAAGCCAAGTGGAATTGGAAATACAGTCTCATAGCCGTGAATCACATCCATACCAAAGATCAAGGGAATTTTCATCCGGCTTTTTTCGACTGCAATTCGTTGCACGTCCTTGATTCGTGCAACTGACTTAATATTAAAGAGACCGCCCACCATTCCTTTCTCAATTTTTTTAGCGATATCTGAATTTTGAGCTTCACCGGTTGTGAATTCCCCAGCAGAGGGTAGGTTAAGCTGCCCGATTTTTTCTTCCATCGTCATCAGGCTTAACACGGAGTCAACCTGTCTGTTAATTTTGTCTGACGATTGTTCTATATTGGTTGTAGGAGTGCTGCAGGCTGCAAACAGAATAATTCCAAGTGTGATAAAGAGTAGTGATCTCATGTTTTGAATGGTTTTTAATGATTAATTAAAAAACAAAATCGAGTTCGTCCTTGGCTACCTGTACTTCCGGTGCCGACATGAACAACTCCCACAGTAATCCTGTCCTGTAATTCTCAATCATCACGACAATAGGTCCCTGGTCAATGGCCAGGTAAGAAGACGCGTACCAATTTTCTGTTGGATTGAATGCATCGTAAAACCCATACGTTCCCCAAAGTCTGTCGCCCAGTGTGTAATAGAAAAATTTTAATGCTTTCATTGATTCTACAGGCGTGTATGGAAATGACGACAGTGCAGCTGTAGGAGTGATGACGCCCAAATCGTTTCCCGGAGAATGCGCATTGTAATCTGATTGATTATCACTTGCGGTAAGGCCCCAACATGCATCGCTATAGCCTACAAAATTTCTGGGGTTGGCTACACAGTAATCGTGATTGATCAAAGAAGCATTGACACCTTGTTGCCAGTAGTCGGCATAGTCATCTGAGAAATGTGGGTCGAGGCCTAAGTAAGAGTACTGCACCCAGAATAAGGGGAATAATCCTCCAAGCTTTAACGAATGGCCATAGTAGGTATCATTTCTAACAAAGTTTCCGTTTTGCGTAAAGCCATTCGTGTACACAATTTCAGGAATGCTGTGAGTGGGCGAGGCTGCTGCAAGAAAGTAGGTGATCTGCTGCTCAAAATATCCCGACAGCGCGAAGTTCATGATCCAACCTTTATCCTGTGACCAGTGCCAGTATAAAACATTTTGGCAAGTTGGTTCACATCGCCTGTACCAATCCCATTCTACTTCTTCCCAGAGTACGTTGATGCGATCAATCAAGTTACTTTCTTCGAGTGCGAGCGGGTCTAAATATTGACGGAACGTGAGTAAGCCCTGCACCAGGAATGAAGTTTCTACTAAATCTCCACCGTTGTCATTCGGACTGAAGGGAATGACATCTCCGTTATTGCCATCCATCCAGTGTGGCCATACGCCATGAAAGCGATCTGCTGTTTCCAGAAAATCAAGAATCCTATCCATTCGGTCAATTCCCTGTTGGCGTGTTATAAAATTTCTTTCCATGCCTACGATTAAGGCCATGATGCCAAAACCGGAACCACCGCTTGTCACGGTGTTGCCTGAAGTATTTCTTTCTCTCGCCATGCCGCTGGTCGGGTGCGCAAAGTCGTAGAAGTATTTGAAGGTTTGCTGCTGTACAACAGACAGGAGGTCGTTCGTATTATCGGTGTCGCTGTCCTCGTCATTGGGTAGGGGAGGAAGCTTGGGTGTTGGGTCAACTTCGGTGTAAAAATATTTTGTATAGGCCGTAAAAAATTCACCTTCCTCGCCTTGAATTCCTGTGGTAAGAGTTAAGGTATATCGCCACAAATGTTTAAGCGTTTGGTCGGACGTGATGGTAATTTTTGTATTGGCCTCTGAAAATTGAAACGCAAGCGTTGGCACGATGGTATTGCCCAGAAATTTTACGGTGGTGTTCGTAACCGTGGTGGGGTCTATGGGTACAGGAAATGTAATTTCAACAACCGGGTTACGGTCAATATCTTTCACGCGGTTTGAACTGGTGGCGGTTTGTCCATCAATAATAACAGAGGCTACTGCAAAACTGCTCTGTAAGGTTGTGAATTCAACTTCAATGCCTGGAAAAGTTTCCCCTGCAGCTCCCGCCAGTTCATCAGAGATACCAAGTGTAATTACTTCATTGGCGGGTAGGGGAGCATCTGGTGTGAGTAATAAGGTTTTGTTTTCATTTAAAAATTCATGGTCAAATGAGCGTGACTCTGAGGCATCTGTTATTGAAATGGCTGTAACTGTCCGCATATCTACCGGAACTACAAAGTTAAGCGTGATGGGTTGATCAAAGGGTATTTCTGTATTTTGAGAGAAATCAGTAAGGTTTAAACTTTCACTTCCTACTTCAATGGAAGTAAGTTGCAAGGCATCGGGTATTGGTTTTTTATCATCCTCCGAGCACGCCCATAAAAGAAGAAAGGGCAGTGAAGCTATAAAAAATCTTTTTCGCATCGAAGGAGTGAAGTGTTTAGAGAAAACAATATTTAAAATTAAGGGGGCCCTTACGGAACCCCCTTAATAATGCTATTAGTATTATAGATTAAGGTTTTTCAGCATCATACTGCGCTAAAACCTCTGCTTCTGTTTTAGCGATGTGATAAATTCTCACATCATCCAACTCACCTTTAAAGTGATTATGATCTACGTTCGAATATGTTGCAAAATCGAATGCAGTTGTTGTAGAACTACAAAAAAAGCCAAGGGCAAATTCAGTACCTAATCCAGGAACAGTAACGCCTGCATCTTGGTCATTAAATGTTAACCCCGTTACTGTTTTCACAGGACTATCATCTGGCCAGAGGTTGAAATCCTGACTTTTTCTAAGCTCACCATTTAGATAAATGGAACCAACTTTTGACTCACTGTCATACACGTAAACAAAATGCGCCCACTCATCGTCTACAAATGCTGGCAATCCTCCGTCATCTGTTAGGTCCTCAGAGAATGTCCAACCTTGCCATCCCAAATTGCCAGTTGCATCCAACCACAAATCTTCTGATCCTTTTGAATCATCTGCTCGAACATATTGAGCAACCATTTTAGTATTGGCCCGATTATCAGGCATTTCTACCTGAAACCCCCTGAAACCATTGAAGCCCATTATGAAGTAACCTTTTGGAGTAGTGCCATCCACTTTTTTGTTATCGGAATTGACTTTTATCCAGAAAGCTAATGTAAAATCTTCAGTAGTAACTAAGTCAACACCATTTGGAACGTCAATAATACTAGTAGTTCCATTGAATGAAGCTGCTTTTCCAGCAGTCCCTGAACGACCTGCCACATACGTGATTGCAATAACATTGCTTCCGTTGAAATCACCAGTCAGATCGTCTGCATTGTCTTCAAATTTCCAATGTGCTATTAAGCCTTCTTCAAGCTCCTCTTCGGTTTCTGTACTAAAGGCTCTTGTAGTTTGTGTGAAAAGACCACCGTCATCGCCTGCAATAGCCGAAGTTAACGTAAGTGTGTAGTCTGTATCTTGTGCTAAATCAGCTGTTGGAGTTAGCGTAACTACAGACCCCGCTGCTACTACTGTTGTAGCAACCGCAGTACTGCCCTGCGTTAACGTTATGTTTGTAGAGTTTGCAGTAGCAGCATCCACATCTTTAGCAAAGACAATTGTAATCACACCGTCAATCGGAACATTAGCTGTTGTGCTACCCGAAGCTAATGTTTTTGTAACAGGCTCTCCGCTATTAATGTCAGTACCTACAGCGGTAACACTCGTTAAGTTAAGCGGCCCTGGATCCACATCACCATTGTCGTCTTCATCACATGCAGCAAAAAAGACTAATGCTGTGATGAAAAACATTCCCAATAAAAATTTTGTTGTTCTCATAATTTTAAATTTTGTTTAGTTAACACTCTGGTACATATACGATATTGTTTAAGAATATCCGTTGTTAATTGTAATTAGTATCCTGGATTTTGAATTAGGACACCATCGGATTTGTCAATTTCATCTTGTGGTATAGGAAGAAGTTCATGCTTTCCAGCCACAAAATTTGTTTTACCCGCTGCCTGTAAAACTTCTGATGCAATTCCCCACCGCACTAAATCGAAAAAGCGTTCGTGTTCCATGGCCAGTTCAATTCTTCTTTCGTGGCGAATAAGATCCCGCAATAAGTCCTGGTCGGTTTCTGTAATTTCTGGTAATACAGAGGGATTAGTCCCGCGTGCCCGGGCTCGCACCATCTCCAGGTATTCTAGCGCATCAGAAGTTTGCCCTAATTCATTTGCAGCTTCAGCAGCCATTAACACAATGTCTGCATAGCGCAAAATCCTCACGTTCATCCACTGGCCAAAACGACTGTTGGCAGCGGTTCTAAAGCTTGGGTTTGTGTAAACTTTTTGATTGAAGCGAGCATTGGTAACTCCCGAAATACCCGGTACTATTTCTCCATATGTGGTTACCTCCCCTTGAAATAAAATAGTGGCTTCCTTTCTGGGGTCATTTAGTTCATAGGCATCCAACAATTGTTGCGAAGGAGAATTAAACCCCCACCCTAAGTCCATTTGGCCAGTGCCTCGTATTCCCTGCCCAAGAGCGTATTCGCACCCAAAATTGTAGCTTTCGTTGACAATACATTGAACTTCAAAAAGAGACTCCTTGCTGTTTTCACCAGCCTCAGTAAAGATCACATTGTATGGTGTGGTTAAGTCAAACAGACCCGAATTAATAATGCTTTCAGAAAGAGCTAATGATTCAGCCCATCGATCTTGATACAAATAAACTTTTGCGAGCATCCCTTGCGCTGCACTTTTAGTGGGTCGTCCAGCGAACTCATCTCCCCAGAATGTGGGAAGAAATTGTTCGGCTTCAAGTAAGTCACTTTCTATAAAGGCATAAATCTCTTCTGCCGATGCACGCGGACTATTAAAAGAAGATAAATCTGTGACCAGTGCATCTATTTTTGGAACTCCGCCAAAACCCCGCACTAAATTGAAGTACAAATAACCACGAACAAATTTTGCTTCAGCACGTGAGATCTCGTAGTCCTCTTCACTTATCTCGCTTCTTAAAGAATCAGATTGCTGAAGAACCACGTTGCATTTATTAATAGCAGCATACGTGTCAACATAAAATGTTTTTGTTAATTCATGATTTGACAATAATGTAAATTCATCATAAACCCCCTGTGCTTGTGCTCCATCTGTTGGTGTGCTTCCTTTAGCTGCATCATCTGACCGGATACTGGTTACACCAACGAATGGCCACGCATGTGCGCCATACAATCGAAGGTCGGAATACATACCATAAACATACTGCGCAAGCCCACCTGTTGGATAAGTTTCTGTAGTGTAGCGTCCCAAGGGCTTTCTATCCAGAAAATCTTCGCACCCTGAAAAAATCAAGATAGATAATGCGAGAAAAAATTTGGCTATATTATTATTTCTCATACGATTTAAAAGTTCAGGTTAATGCCAGCAGTATAAGTAGCAGGGATTGGATAGACCCCATTGTCTACACCAAAACTGATTGGACTTCCGCCAACCTCAGGTGAATAGCCAGTCGCTTTGGTAAAGGTGAAGACGTTTTGTGCGTTTATGTAGACTTTAGCATTCTTGAGTTTTATTTTTTCTAATAACTCAAACGGGAAATTATACCCCAATGAAATGTTTCTGATTCGGAAGTAATCAGCAGCATCAAGAAAATAAGTAGAAACCAGATAATTATTAGGTCGACTACTGTCCATTATTGGCTCTTTGTTTGACGAACCCGGGCCCACCCATCTATCCAAACGATTGGATTCATAATTAAGCGGAGCAAAAGTTTGTGTAGATCGTTGTCTGTAGATGTCATTTCCTCCGGCACCTTGAAAGTCTATTCCGAATTCAAAATACTTATAGGACAGACCTAGCGATAGACCGTATGTAATGTCAGGAATCGGAGAACCTATAAATGTTCTATCATTATCATCAAATTCGCCATTGCCATCTACATCTTTATACCGAATGTCGCCAGGTTTAGCACCGGTTCCTGCCTGTGATGAGGCATCAACTTCTTCTTGCGATTGGAAAACGCCTTCCTGAACATATCCATAAAAAGCACCGATAGGATGTCCGAGTTCTGTCCTTGATGGGCCTGATATTATGTTGTAGCCTTCATTATCTCCTATTGAAACTACTTCGTTATGAGTTGTAGTAACATTACCACTAACAGAGTAGCGCCAGTCAGTAAAAAATTCGTCATTCCATCCTAATGAAAGTTCAATACCTCTGTTCACAATTGTTCCGGCATTAATCTGTGATATTCCTGTTCCAACGGAAGCAGGAATTTCTATGTTTACGAGGATGTCTTTTGTTTCCCGATTGTAATATGAAAATTCAGCCGTTAGTTTACTTTCAAGAAATATTGTTTCAAAACCAATATCGGTCCCTTGTACAATTTCCCACCGTATGTTGGGGTTCGGTATAAATGAGGGTATAGCAGCCGGATAAACATTTTCCCCAAATACCCCCGCTACACCTGTATTTAGCAAAGGGTAATACAAATAATTTCCGATTTTATCATTTCCCAACCTGCCCCATGAGGCTTTTAGTTTCAAGAAATTTACGGGTTCGAAATCGAAGAATGATTCTTCGGTAAGAACCCAACCGGCACCAACAGATCCAAAATCCCCCCAACGATTGAAGGGATTAAATTTTGATGTTCCGTCTCTGCGGTACGAAACGTTTAACAAATATTTGTCTTTGAATGCATAGTTTGCTCTGGCTAAGAAAGATAAGAATACTTCCTCTGAAGCCCCACCACCATTCGTGCGGGTTGGATCATTGTCACCAATCCCCAAATACCAAAAATCTGGATCATCAGGAATAGGGAGAGGGTCCTTGCCTTGCCTGCTCCCCTCTAAGCCATCGTAACCACTGTATCGTTGTGTAATGCCGCCTAACAG
Source organism: Cyclobacteriaceae bacterium (assembly GCA_031400675.1). Lineage (GTDB taxonomy): Bacteria > Bacteroidota > Bacteroidia > Cytophagales > Cyclobacteriaceae > UBA2336. The sequence goes on along the minus strand of JANNQJ010000425.1, from coordinate 13,127 downwards.
TGTGAAATTATGAATTTCGTTTATGTTTTTACTGTAAGTAAATGTGTGGTCCATTTGCCATGCGGTGTAGTTATCAGCAGATTGGCGCACGGAAGTTCTGTCGGTAACTTGTATAAGATCGAAGTTTGGATCATCAGGATCCGTGTTTGCTCCAATGGAGTATTTAGGCGTGTAACCTCTTGATTTATTAAAACCGAGATCAGTATAAAAAACAGATTTCCACGTGATGTTTTTCAAAATATTTAGTTCCACAAAACCTGAACCCACTACCCTGTATCCTTCGCTGATAGTTTTATCTTTCAAGATTTCAGTAGTTGCGACAGGATTGCCTACCTGTGCACGTTGAAAAGATGGACTGGAGTTATAGAGCCCATTTTCAGCTTTAGGTGCGTAAACAGGAGCAGCCCAGATGGCATTGTTTAATTGTGCTGTTTGGGGTTCACGCGTCCAGTGGAAAAGTGTAATGTCTCCACCCACTTTTATGTGATTGTTAATAGTAAACTCGTCCTTTAGATGGGCGGTGTACCGGGAGTATGAATCGTATTTAACCACCCCATCCTGCTTAAAGTAATTCAGGCTAAAGCTTGTCAGGTTTTTTTCGCTGGCAGAATTGATACTTAAGCTGTAGTTCATGATAACAGCACTTCTTAGGATTTGATCTTGCCAATCAGTATCAGCGGTGTAATTGCTAAAATCAAAAGGTGCTTCGCCTTGATTTGATAAGTCCTCATCATAGAGAAGCTTAAATTCGGCTGCGTTTGTAACCTCTATTGGATTGGTCACTTGTTGAAAACCAGCGTACGAACTAAAGTTAATGTTGGTCTCATCTTTTTTAGCTCTTTTTGTAATTATTATTATAACACCATTAGCTCCCTGCACCCCATAAATAGCAAGTGATGAAGCATCTTTAAGAATTTCCATAGACTCTATGTCATTTGGATTCACAAAGTCAATGTTGTCGGTAAAGATTCCATCCACTACATAGAGCGGATTGGTGTTAGAAATTGAACCCACCCCTCTGATCCGAATTGTAGGGGATGCTCCCGCAACGCCACTATTAGTCACTGTTACCCCGGAAACTTTACCTTGTATAGAATTTAGCGGGTTTGCATTTGGCTTGTTTGAAACTTCACTTCCCTTAATGGATACAATTGAACCCGTAACATCCCTTTTGCGCTGCGTTCCGTAACCAATCACAACTACTTCTTCTAATTCTGTTGCATCTACTTCTAGAACAATGTCAATAACTTCACGCTGCCCGATCTCTATAGTCTGAGTTTTATACCCAACAAAAGTGAATGATAGCGTATTTTCTCCTGCTGCCAATTCGAGAGAATATGCACCTTCAGCATCCGTGGCTGCGCCTTTCGTAGTTCCCTGTATAATTACATTTACACCTGGTATTGGCTGGCTGTCCTCGGAAGAGATTACCTTACCCCTGATAGTACGTGGTTGAGCTATTGCGTTTGTTATCGAAAACAGTAAAAGGCACGTAAAAAGTAAAAATTTCATCATTGTTTTGCCAAATTGTATTGGGTGAAATCATATTTTGGCGCTATTCAAGTTTGGCAAAAGCAAGCACATTAAATAGTTTTTTTCGTTTTAATTGATTTTTTCAGAAGTTCTTGGTCATTTTTTACTAAACTTTTTAATTCAATAAAAACATCGATTTCAATCGATTACAGTTAGAAAAAACAACTTTTTCTTAAGTTTTTCATTTAAAAAAAACATAGAGCCGGAAACGATTGCAATTTAGTCTTGTCGAACACCGGTGGTGATAGCAACCTTAGATTTTGAATTGATTTTAGGGTTTTCTATGATTACTTCCTCCCAGCGAGCGTTGGTAGGCTTTCTTCCGCCCTTTTCAAGCTCTCTTACTCGTTCAATTACCTTACTTCGAAAACCCCAAACGGTATTTAATCCAAGTCCCAGCTTCCTTGCCAGAACTCCTAGGGTGCTTTCCTTTTTGCCGCTTACGGCCAGGTAGGCTATGTAAAATGCTTTTTCAATCGGGAATTTGATGCTGTGGAAGATGGTGAATGCAGTGATGGACTCGTTGTATCCGCAGCGCGTACACCTGCGAGCGAATTTTAATGCACCTTCGAAATACTTCTCGTTATCGCACTTACGACAGTGAAAGCCATGTTCCCATTTGAGATTTTCCAACGATCGGTAGCACGCGAGGTTATCCGGATAGAGGGTTGTGAATTCAGTGTAATCCATCGTTTTCTCCAACAACCGTTCACTTAATACTTCTTTAATTCTGTTTTTTAGTTTCCAATTGTCAAGATCCAGCATCGAATTAATCTGATTGATTTCAATGGCCTGTTGTTCCAGTTTTTGATTACTCTCTTCCAGCAGGTGATTTTTTGTATCCAGTTCCACTGTGCGCTCTTTAACTTTTTCCTCCAATTCACGATTTACTTTGTCTTGTAACTGCATGTTAAATTCGTGCTGGTGAATGATTCGTTTCAAGGCCCGATCGCGATTGTCTTTTAATATTCGAATTCGGTCACCCAGTGCAAACGTGAGGAATAGCATTTCCAATCCAAAACTGAGGTGAAGACTATAGTGCGAGATAATTGTGAACGGTAATACATTTAAGTACACCAGCATCCGGATAAAAAAGCCCGAGAATAATAATCCGTAGGCAATTACAAAAAAGCGTGCAGGCCGGTAACCTTCGTACCAAACTACAATTCCTGTATATAAAATCAGCGACAGCGGAATGATCTCTATATTGCGATACGAGAAAAGTTGTGGATAAAATAATAAGGTAATGAGAAACAAAGCAGTACGTCCGAAGATAGCCCATCTTAATACTTTATCCAATCTCGGTGCATTCGCTTCCGTGCTGAGGAACCGCCTGGTAAAAATAAGTGCCCAAAGAATGAGTGAGTAAAGAGAAACCCCAACAGCAACTTTATTCCATTGAGGATAATCAGGCCAGATATATTGAAAGCCGATTCCATCCACGCTCATAGCATAAAACGCCACACTTAAAATGTAAAAAATATAGAAGATGTGTTTGATTTCACGTATCGCCAGGTATACCAGGAAGTTGTACAGAATAATAATAAAGATCATTCCATAAAACGTGCCGTACAGAAAATATTCATTCAAGGTGTAGTAAATGAACCGATCGATGGAGCGAAAGACAATGCGGATATCGGCAAAATCATGCGACCGGATTTTGAAATAGTAATATACCGTTGTATCACCGTGGCTAGGTACTTGTATTTCAAAATTTTTATGCGGGAACGTTCGTTGTTCAAATTTATACTGGTCGCCTGTTATGGATTGTTGAAATACCCCTTCGGGTTGAGGTATAAAGACCTCCAGGTGATCGATTGTTTGATCGTAGAATTCAAAAATCCAATTCTTTTTTGATCGTGAATTGGATTGAACGGGCATGCGTATCCAATAGGCTGCACCCGATTGGAAATCGGTGTTGTGATAGGAGCTATGTCGGAGGTAATTTTTTACAAATGAAGCCGAAGAGGCTGTTTCTATTGTAAGCGTATCGAATGGATCGATAAAATAAGTGAGGTCATTCAATATAAAAATATGTTCGTCATCCGCATCATCAACAATTGCCTGTGCAGTTGCCGAGCTGATAAAAAAAACAGAAATTAAAAAGAGCAAATTTTTCATGCGCACGGCTACGGACACTCAACAACCTGACTCACTACAGAAACCCCATTTTCATTGAATGTTTCAATTGCAAAAAAGTATGATTGATCAACTGTAAGGGCTCGTATTTCCAGGATAGAACCTGCATCGGCCCATACCTGGTAGGTTTGATACAATTTGTCTTTATCAATTCCCCAAAGAATGTTATATCCCACGGCACCGGGCACCGGCTTCCAACTGATGTTCGTATTACGTTTGTCCTGCTTACGGGTGGCTTTCAGTTTGGTTGGGGTTTTTGGCAGTTTATCATCTCCATTTCCAAAAATACGGATGTCGCTTATCGCCAGATTGGGCGTAGGCACGTACACATTCTCAAACTTAATGTGGCGTGCTTTTACAGGTGCAGGCAGTTCAATAAAAGCGTTCGGACGATCTTCCTTTACCTTCGACTGGTCGTGCATTAATTCCCAAACACTCCCGTCCTTGGACGCGTACATCCTGAATTGAATATATACGGAGGAATCGTTATCAAAAATATCGGATTTATAATCGGTATAGTTGAGTTGAAAAGCCTTTACATTTTGAACCTTTCCCAGATCAATGGTTGCCCACTCACCTTTTTTTGAGGTGCCAGCCACCCAAAAGGTACGTGGGTTTTCATCTGTTAATTTCTCTGGACTGAAATTTTCTTTTTGTGACGAAGACTGAACCTGTTTTTTATAGGATAGCAGCATCCATCCTGTAAATAACGCGTCTTTGTTTGTCATCTTTCCGGTTGGCAAGTAATGTGGGAAATCTCCAAACCGTGTGTTAAAATACATTTGGTCATTTTGATCAAAGCCTCCAGGAAACATGGCTATTCTGCGTTCAAAATTCCAGTTTACAGCAATCCAGGGTGTTCCGGTATTCCACCAATTACCGTAGTTGTCTTGAAAAGTGCTGCCGTGACCAGCGCCTGTCATAAATCCGCCCGGCTTGTATGAAATCGGGTTGTAAGCAGCGTATGTGAAAGGCCCGAGCGGATCATCGCCAATATAGGTTCCATTGCCATACACGTTGTACTCCGTACCCGGGGCTCCATATTGCAAATAATATTTTTTGTTGTATTTGGTCATCCAGGCTCCTTCAATAAAAGGTCGGATCGTATCGGTATGGTTTAAACCAAAGCGCTCCCATCCGTGTAGATCGGGATGAAGTGAGATTAATCCTTTATATGGGGTTGCATAGGTCAGTTGACGTTTCTTGTCCAATTCCGCTCCGTAAATTGGGTAAACATTTGAGGAGCCCCAATACATGTACCATTTATCTTTTTCTTCGTCATAAAAAAGACCGGGGTCCCATGGCCCAATATCTTTTGGCAATTGTGGAAGTAAGCGGTTAAAGAATTTTAATTTTCCTTTCTCTGGTTCTGTACTGTAAAAAATAGGACGTTTCTCAAAGGTTGACTGAAACAAGTATAAGGTGTCCCTCACAGATAAGGCCGCAGGCGCACACATGTCTTCCATCGGCCACTTATCAGGCACCACATAATTCCAGTGTAATAAATCCTTTGAATGCCACCATCCTCCGGAGATTGTAACAAACAGAAAATATTCTCCCTTGTGATTGATCACAACCGGATCAGCACCTGACCGATATGAAATTTTTTCATTCAACTGTTCGAAATTGTACCGGTAGTTAATGTCCATTGGGTTACAATATGTTTTTTGATGTAACCCCTGGGAAAAGCAGTTCACTATTATAAAAATAAAACCCAGCAATGTGATTGTTTGTTTCATGACGATTTTAGTTATGAATAATGAAATACTTATTTCTCCTCAAGCCAACCGCCTGAAAATCCTGCTTTAACTAATCCATTTTTTATATACGGGCTTTTCCTCATGAGATTCCAGATTAGACCTGTTTTGTAATTTTCAATTTGTATTACAATCGGACCCTGATCAATTCCAATATAGTCTGGATCCACCCAACCCACCGTACTGTCTTTATTGACTATGCTCCAGTTAAAAGCATCTTTAAAACCATACCGATTGTAAATTTTGTTACCATATTCCTCGTACATTTCTTCTAATGCAGGAATACAAATTTCAGGAGCAAATGGGATTGAACCTCCGGCCGCAGTAGGAGCAAGGGTACCATCGTCTGAAAGATAAAATTGGGCAGCTCCTCGGGCGGTGTATCCCATGAGTACAATATTCGGATTTATTTTGTTGGAGTTCCCGGGGCCATCGCATGCGGTAAGTCCCCAAATGTTTTCAGAATATTCGGTGTACGCTCCAGGATTTGAAATGCAATAGGCGCGGTTCGCATACGTTGCCCTTCGCGAGTTTTCGAAATAATCGAAACCTTTCTCTTTCATGTAGGGATCATATATATTCCGGAAATCGATGAACAGGTGAGAATACTGATGACCGAACAGAGGACCAAAGTTGACATGTTCTTGTCCATAATACGTTGCGTACTGGTAGGTATCGGTCCAGGCTTTCCAACTTTCGACAGGAATGGCATGCGTGGGAGAGCCAAGCGCCATTATGTATAATATCATGGCCTCATTATACCCTTTCCATCGTGCCTCAATGAATCCTTTTTCTGGATGCCAGCCCATGCTCATGGTTAGCTCACCGTTCATGGCCCAATCCCATTCCACAGCACGGTACAATGAGTCTGCAAAAACACGGATTTGATTTTCGGTTGTATTATCCTCATTAAAGTAAACCTGAGAGGAAAGAATGCCGGCAATTAATAAACCGGTGTCGATGGTGGAGAGTTCAACTTGCTGAAACCGAAGGCCGGTTTTCATATCGATGAAATGATAGAAGAATCCTTTGTACCCGGTGGTTCCCGCAACGCTGTCACCTTTTGGAGCGTCAATAAAAAATTTAAGGGTTTTTAAAGTTCGCTCAGCAGCTTGTTCGCGCGTAATGTAACCCCGCTCTACACCCACAAGGTAACAAGATAAGCCAAATCCTGTGGCCGCGATACTTGAGAAACTTTCCGATGGCCAGCGATCCGGCACCTGACCGTTTTCTGATTCTGCCAGGTCCCAGAAATAGTTAAATGTTTTTCTTGACAAGGAGTCGAGGAAAATGGAAGATATTTTTTCCGAGGCTTGAGGTTGCTGACACCCTGAAAAAATGATGATCCCAATGGCAAAGGTAAAAAGCCGTTTTAACATGTTCCTGATTTTAATTATAGGTGAATCGTTTCGCTGGTTGCTAATTTACTAAACTGGAATAATTAATATTGCACGAATGATGAAGCGTTTCAAATCAAATCAGTTTTTCTATGACCTCTCTTCCTGCAGGTATTAAGTCACTTGTTTTTGATTTGGGCGGTGTCATCATCGATGTGTTACCGGAACGCACTGTTTTGGCATTTTCTACCAGCAAATCAGTAGGCATTCACACCATTCATATAACGTATCCTGACCAAGTAATCGATCTATTTAGAAACTATGAGTAAAGAAAAACGAATTGTTATTCTCCAGGTATTTCTCTTTGCAACTACATTCGTTACAACCACGCTGGCGGGTGCAGAGTGGACTTACGGTAAATCCGTTTATGGTGAATTTGAGTGGGCTGACTTTGTAAGCGGAATGCACTTTTCGATTCCGTTTCTGTTGATCTTAACCGTACATGAATTTGGGCATTATTTTGCTGCGGTGTACCACAAAGTAAAATCATCGTTGCCCTATTACATTCCTATTCCGCCCCTGCCATTGTCGATCGGCACGATGGGAGCAGTGATTCGCCTCCGCAGTAAAGTGTATTCAAAAAAACAAAACTTTGATATTGGAATAGCCGGTCCGCTGGCAGGATTTGTAATGGCCTTACTCGTGTTGGTGTATGGATTTACGAATCTTCCACCAGCCGAATATATTTTTCAGATTCATCCGGAATACGAACAATATGGATTGAACTATGCTGAGCATGTGTATCAACCGCAAGAAGGTGTTATTGATGTTACTGTTGGTAAAAATTTATTGTTCTTATTTTTTGAACACACCTTGGCTGATCCCTCTCGCATGCCGAATATTCACGAGATCATGCATTACCCATATTTGTTCGCAGGGTTTCTGGCACTTGTGTTTACCTGCTTGAATTTAATGCCCATCGGGCAACTGGACGGGGGTCATGTGTTGTACGGATTGGTGGGATATAAAATGCACCGGGTGGTGGCTTCGGTATTTTTTGTCGCCTTTATGTTTTATGCAGGGTTAGGGTTTGAGTATATACACCCTTCGCGTCCAGTAGAGGATTTAATGTTATATGTTCCTTTGTATCTATTGTTTCTATACCTCTGCTTTAAGGGACTTGCATTGCCCATGCGCGATACTATTATGTACACATTAATCTTTTTTGCGCTGCAATTTATCGTATCGGTCGTATACCCACAGGTTGTCGGCTATTCCGGTTGGCTGATGTTTGGATTTATATTGGGAAGGTTTTTGGGAATTCAACACCCTCCATCAGAGATTGAGGAGCCGTTAGATGATACGCGGAAAATAGTAGGATGGATTGCTATCTTGATTTTTATCCTTTGCTTTACACCCAACCCGATTGAATTGAAATAATTTTGTGGGGACGCAAAATTTTTGGATGTCTACCGGGCGATCACGATTTTTTCAGTAAAAATTCTACCGCCTGACTGGTACCGGACGATGTAAAGCCCTTCTGATCCGGTAGTAATGTTTATTCGTTTTTCTTCATTGAAATCCTCAACAGAAAAACCAACAGGCTGACCCGTAATCGTAAAGAGCTGCAATTGTTCTACTTTACCCTTCACATAAAACTCACCCGCATTCGGGTTTGGATAAAATGAAACAGGGTTAGGTACCTCCGGAATGCCTGTCACAATCTCGCTCTCACCAAAACGTGGCCTGATCATCAAACTTCCTGTTATCCAGTCATTGCTCCAGGTAGCATTTGAATTTTGTCTAAAATACAGGCGATCTCTATCGTTGCTACTCTTATCCAGTCCAATGCGGACGCTCCCAGAGGCAGGCTCCTGGTATCCAATGTAAAATGTATCTTTTACAATAACCCCCTTCTCAAATAGGTCAATGTTCACAAACTCATTGTTGGCAGTCTGTGATACAGTAATCGTTTCTTCGTATAAGATATCTCCGGGCACACCGTTTTCATTATCCATAATTAAAAGTTGTAAGCTGGTGGCGCTGGCTCCGGCAAAGTATGGGAAGTAAATACGTAAATCACTGATTGTGTCCTGCTCAGGGGTTTTCATATCAAACTGATAAGCTAATTGATTTCCGTTAGTAGTTAATCCGGCTGCGTACTCGGCTTCGCCATCATCATACGCATAGAAGTCAGTTAGTTTAAACGTATGCGCAAGGGTGTCGTTTAACAGGAAATTAATTGGGTTGTACCTGTCGTAATAATCTTCATCATTATCACCGCTGTTAAATCCGATTTTAACAAAAATGCTGGCACTGTCAGCACTTGGATCAAAATTTGAAACATCAGGCAAGTTCACTAGTTGATAGGTGGATCTTTCAAGACTGGGCAATGCGCCCAAACCTTCCTCAAAATCCAGAACGCCATCGTAAGAAATATTGCCTGTGGCTCCGGTAAAGTTGGTAATCGTAAAATAAGACGTATAGTTAGTCACCTGGGCAAAGGTTGTGTCTTTCAGGTTGTTGAGTTCAATAAATGGTTTTGAAAAATTATCGGATGGGTCAGAGATAAAATGTGAATAGGGTATGGAAAAATAATCACCTAAAACAGAAGTAAAGGGTTTTGTCATGGCGCGATCAGAGATTGACGTATTCATGTCAAATGAATTGCGCACATTCAGATACACATAATCGATATGCCACGTATCGTACTTTCCGGATTTTCGTCCGAATGAAACAAACCGAAACCGGAATTCATCGTGATAATATTCATCCTGGTTTATCCGAACGATCGTATCGTAAAAAAGTTCAGGGTTTGTAGCTTCTTCTGAGGTTAGTGTCAGGATTTCATTCCAAACTTCCTCTTCATTCTTAAATTCTAATCGTAAGAAATCCTGTGGGTCCGGTGGCTCACCGTTACCTCCAGCTTGATAGAAAAAAGTCAAAAAGACATCGTTGCGGAACGGCAGACTTACTTCCGTCATTTTAATAGGTTGCGACTCCAATGTATCACGGTAACCAAAATCGAGAGGATCACTTGGATTATAAGGCACCCCAAATTCGTTCAATCCGTCAAAGGTGGCAACGTTAATGGTCGGTGGGTCAATCGCCTGTCCGCTGCTAACCAATACTTTATTGTTATTTATCCAAAGTGAATCTACCGCGTGATTGGTTGTGTCAGGGATAAATGAAAAATCATCCCAAAAAGGAAGTGATATAGGAGCAGCCTTGGTTCTGGCAGCAGTATTTTTTTTAGCGGTTGGCTTTTTCTCAAGCGGATATACGGTTAGCTGCCCCCAGGTTGTCGAGGGTAACATGATCAATAGAAAAATATAAGGTAGTTTGATCTTTAGCACGCTATTAATTCTATTCTTCCGGTATTTCCTCCTCGTCCGGTATGGGAGTGCCGGCCTTACCAACCCATACTTTAACGATGTCACCCACTTTAATATTTTCATTAGACTCCGGCTTTTGTTTAAGCACAATAACTTCTACACCAAGGGTATCGCCCACAACCATAATATCGATGTTCAGGTTAGAGCCAAAGATTGTAAACTTGGCATCTTCAAGTAGAGCTCCGACCACGTCCGGGGAGATGAGAGAATTACTTCCTCCATCGTACACCACCAGATCAATAATTGAACCTTTTGTGACCCGGGTTCCAGGCTCGACCGTGTTCCCTTGATACTTCATCTCTTTCACCACATGTAAAAATGGGCCGGGGATTAATTGGATTCGGCCTCGCCTTAACTCGTTACTCTTTAATTGTACTTCCGCATTTATAAGAGAGCCGTCTACCAGATTGGGCAGGGGTACCGTAGGCGGGGTAACCCGATTGACAGATAGATAAATTACTCTATTCTCTTTTACTTTTGCACCTGCGGCCGGATATTGTTTTAACACGGTGAGAGGTGCATGCGCATCAGAATAAGAAGAGTCGTTAACTTCGTATCGGAGGTTACGCTTGACTAAAAAATCCTCAAGTTCTTCCATGTTCATACCCTCTATATTGGGAACGGTAATGGTTTCACCATGATTTGTAATGGCTGGTAAATACACGTAAAAGTAAATGACCATGAAAAGCAGCACCGTGCCTGAGGTTAAGAGTATGCTCAGTAACAGTCCGCCCAGCGTAGAGGTATATTTCTTCAGGGTAAAACGCATGTAGGATAATTAATTCGAGTAAATATACGAGTATCAGAATTTTAATGATGATTGGAAATCGTGTTGCAGGCGCTTATTGGCGTTGTGCCGCTCATACGCCAGGTTAATCAGTTTGGTAATGAGGTCTGTGAAAGAAATGCCACGTTCTTTCCACATCATTGGATACATGCTGGAGTTAGTAAAGCCCGGTATGGTATTGATTTCATTCACGTACACTTTTCCTTTTTTAGTTAAGAAAAGGTCAACACGCGAAAAATCCTCACAGTGAAGAGCTTGGAATGCCTTCAAGGAAGCTTCACGAATTTTTTTAATAACTTCTTTAGTCAATTCTGCTGGTACTTTTATCTCCACAGCATTTGCATCAACATACTTGGCATCGAATGTATAAAACTCATACTCCTTGCTGATCACTATTTCTCCAGGATTTGACGCTTCTGCGGGTGTGTTGCCCAGGATCGCACACTCAATTTCACGGCCAACAATAAATTCTTCAATGATTACTTCGTGGTCGTACCGAAACGCTTCCTCGATAGCTTTTTTGAAATCACTTTTCTTACTCACTTTGGTTACACCAACCGATGACCCCAAGCTGGCAGATTTGACCATGAACGGAAGACCCAATTGTTTCTCTATTGCTTCAAACTTAATTTTCTTTTGATCATTAAAATCAAAGGCAAGAAATTTGGTGACCGGTATTCCAGCATCTTTCAATAAGCGCTTGGCCACAATTTTGTTCATTGCAACAGAAGAGCCCAACACGCCCGTGCCTACCATTGGTATATTGAGTGATTTAATAAGTCCCTGGATGCTGCCATCCTCACCATCGGTACCGTGAAGCACAGGAAAGATGATATCTACTTTAATGCGGTCACTGCTGGCGAGTAAAATAAATCCCTGCTTGTCGGGATCCAGTATAAGACCCAATGCCTGGCCCTGTTCAATATCTTTATCTACGCTTTTGGTAAGAAACCATTGACCATTTTTGCTGATGCCAATGGCTAGGGGTTCAAATTGTTCTTTATCAATAAATTCAAAAATGTTTTTTGCTGAATTGACGGAGACACCATGCTCTACGGAACGGCCACCGTACAGGATCGCCACTTTTTTCTTCGATATCATTCAAGATTATTTAGGGGATAAAGGTATAAAAGGTATATGGTATAATGGTATAAGGTATATGGTATGGATAAATGAAATAACAGGTAATTAAAATATATGTTGTATCTCCCTGTAAAATATACCCCTACACCTTATACCCTTTCTACCAGCTAAGGAGAAAGATAGACTTTTGTAGCGTAATACTTTTTGCCTATTTGAAGTCTGATAATGTACAGACCAGTTGAAATGCCGTCTACAGGTACCGTAATGGTTTGATTGATTATTTCAGGAAACTGCCTGCGTAAAATTTCACGACCCATCATATCTACCATGGTAAGCACAACCGGTTGACTTTCAGGCAAGTCAAATGTAATCCGGGTTTCACCTTCTATATTTCCATAAATGGCAAAGGGCTCACAGGTGGGATAGACACGTGTGACTGGGATGTCAATTTTATTATTGTCAGGCTCGGGGTCGGTTGCACCATTAATTCGGGTAATGTCAACCGATAAAACATTTTCTCCAATCATAAGCGCATTAAAAGGCACTGAAATTTCCGCTGACCCATTAATCATTAATCCGGTGAGCGTTATTGTTTCGGAGGTCGAAGAGTTTACAGTAATTTTTACTCTGAGGTCTGTTATAATTTCTTCGCTCAGATTAGAAACGTTTAGTTTCAGGAGTGGTGTATCATCACATGTTGCGGGGCCTGGATTTGTGACATTGTTGATTTGTAAATCGATTGTGCCAGGGATTGGTTCTTCAAGGCCAAGCGAGGTGAGCAGGCTATTTCTTCTGGGTACTTCTGTATCTTCCAGAATTAGTGACATTCGGTCTACCTGATTTTGTGTGAATAGATTCATGCAAATGTCATCGGTGTAGTCCATGTAGTTTTGAAACATTTTCATGGAAGTGCAACCATCAGCGACCGGATGTGTTAAAAGATCACATTCATAAGTTTCAACAGCTTGATTGGGTGTATCCTCTACATAATCTGTACCGAAACAATTATCGGTATCTCCCCAGATATGCCTCAAACCAAAAAAATGTGCCAGTTCATGTGTGGTTGTTCTTCCTAAATTATACTGTGGGTCAGAAG
>JANNQJ010000424.1:0-6905 GCA_031400675.1 Cyclobacteriaceae bacterium | reverse complement strand
ATTGTTGGTACCCTTGCATCGTAAAACAAAAGAAGGAAAATGCTGGTATCCGGTAAGATTGAAAAGAGATTATATCGGTACGGGTGAGCGCCTCATAATAGAAGTTGAGCGTACCCAGCAGCTTGATCAGCCTCATGTATTTCAAAGCGGAAAAGTCGTGAGTGTTTTCAGCAATGTGTCTAACAAACCCGAAAAGCATTACATCGGTGGCGTGATTAACTATGTGCGCGATAACACCATGGTCATTACCTTAAACAGTGATGACCTCCCCGATTGGATTGACGAACATTTATTGGGTGTTGATTTGATGTTCGATGAGATGGCATATCGCGAAATGGAATCGGCCCTAAAGTCGGTGATCAAAGCGAACGATTCGAGAGTTGCGGTACTCCGAGATGTTTTATTAGGGAACAAGGCTGCTTCGCTCAATCCAGGATCCGAAATCCAGAATCAAGAATCCAAAATCCAAAATCTAGAATCCAGACTAAACCTCAGCCAACTCAAAGCCCTTAAAAAAGTTCTCACGGCACAAGACGTTGCCAATATCCATGGGCCCCCAGGTACAGGAAAAACCACCACCCTTGTACATGCAATAACACTAACTGTTGCTGAAGAGAAACAAGTGTTGGTCTGTGCGCCCAGCAATGCCGCTGTGGATTTGCTGGCAGAAAAATTGACAGCACAAGGGCTAAACGTGTTACGCATTGGTCATCCTGCACGCGTGACCGAACAATCGTTGAGCAAAACACTCGATGCACGCATTGCCATGCACGAACATTATAAAGAGTTGCGCATTCTTCGAAAAAAAATGGAACAGATGCGTAGCATGGCATTTAAGTATAAAAAAGATTTCGGGTATGCAGAACGTGAGCAACGTAAAATTCTCATGCAGGAAGCAAAGGCTATGAAAGCCGATGCCGATGTATTGGAGTTTTACATTATCAATGATTTGTTAAACAAAAGCGATGTGATTACGTGCACACTCGTAGGTGCTGCTAATAATAACTTGCGCGGCAGACGCTATAAAACTGTTTTTATTGATGAAGCAGGGCAGGCATTAGAACCAGCTTGCTGGATTCCGATACTCCGTGCCGAACGCGTTGTATTTGCTGGTGACCATTATCAGCTGCCACCAACCGTAAAGTCAATCGAAGCCGCGCGCGATGGATTTTCACAAACACTCTTTGAGAAATGTATTCAACGTCAACCACAAACAGCTTCTATGCTACAGGTACAATATCGGATGCATGAAGATATTATGCGATTTTCGTCACGCTATTTTTACCATGATGAATTAATTGCTCATGAAACTGTTCAACGACATGCCATTCAAATTGAAGATGGTGAAGGAGAATTAATCTCGCTTGCACCAGTTGAGTTTATCGACATAGCCGGCTGTGGCTTCACCGAAGCACAAGATTCCGAAACCCTCAGCCGCTATAATGAAGAAGAAGCACAACTTCTGATTCGTTACCTCGAAAAATTAATCCAAAAAGTAGGTGTAGATCACTGGTCGCACACCCTTGGAATTATCACTCCGTATAGTGCGCAAGTTGAACGACTTGCTAAGCTTGCAGAAGTTTCGGAAGAAATTTCAACAATTGGAAGATATGTTACCATCAACACGGTGGATGCTTTCCAGGGACAGGAGCGGGACATTATTGCCATCAGTCTTGTGCGAAGCAACGATAAAAGTGAGGTAGGGTTTTTATCGGATATCCGCAGAACGAATGTGGCTATGACACGTGCTCGTAAAAAACTGGTGATGGTCGGTGACAGCGCCACGTTGGGTACCCATCCGTTCTATCTGGAACTATTAGAATACGTTCAGGAGAAAGGGTTTTATAAAAGTGCTTGGGAGTTGAATGTTTGATTTTCCGCTTGAGTAATTCTAGAGTTTGTAATCCACTGAAATTACTATCTTAAACGAAAAATATAAAAGATTGATTTATGAAAAGAATAATACTTCCACTGTTTGTAATTTCCCTGCTGAACTTTGGCTGCCAGCCAACCGAACTAAAATACGATCCTCAAGATGGATTGGATTCATTCACAGAAGCAGGAATGGAATCACACCTCCAAGTTCTTTCTTCGGATGAGTTTACAGGCAGGATGCCCTTCACAGAAGGTGAGACCAAAACCATTGCATACTTACAGGATGAAATAAAAAAACTTGGTCTGGAACCAGGCAATGGCGAAAGCTATTTGCAGGAAGTTCCGATGGTCGAGATCACAACCGAAACATCTTCATCCATGACAGTGAAATCAGCCAAATCTGAATTTAACCTGGAAGGGTTGAAAGATTACGTGTTGTGGACACAACGGCCAGAGCAGGAAGAAATTAAACTCGAGAATGAAGAGTTAGTTTTTGCTGGCTATGGTGTAGTGGCT
This sequence comes from Cyclobacteriaceae bacterium, assembly GCA_031400675.1. Classification (GTDB taxonomy): domain Bacteria; phylum Bacteroidota; class Bacteroidia; order Cytophagales; family Cyclobacteriaceae; genus UBA2336. Next base: position 4,514 of record JANNQJ010000424.1, on the reverse strand, counting down.
CCAGAAAAAAACTGGGATGACTATGCCGGGCTGGATGTGAAAGATAAAATTGTGTTGGTGTTGGTGAACGACCCTGACTTCGGCACCAGCGATTCAACTTTCAAAGGCAACACCATGACCTACTACGGTCGCTGGACGTACAAGTTTGAAGAAGCCGCGCGCCATGGTGCAAAAGGTTGCATCATTGTTCATGACGATGTGCCATCCGGGTATGGATTTTGGGTTGTCCAAAACAGCTGGAATACATCTAAACTCTATCTTGACGAACGCGGAAAGGATACCTATTTCTGCTCAACGGTAGGTTGGGTATCGCAGCCTGCTGCTAAAAAATTATTCGAAGCCGCTGGAATTGATTATGCAGAAGCTGTTTCAAGAGCGCACAAGAAAGGTTTTAAGCCTGAGCCCATGAATTTGAAACTTTCAACTTCCATGAAAGTCAAAGCCAAATATGCCATGTCGTATAATGTGATCGCAAAAATTACAGGCACCAAACAGCCTGATGAGTATCTTGTGTACTCCACACACTGGGATCACCTAGGTATAGGCAAGGCCGATGAAAAAGGTGACACTATATATAATGGTGCACATGATAATGCCAGCGGAACTGCTGGTCAGCTTGAAATTGCAAAAGCATTCACCACACTAAAAAATAAGCCTGCAAGAACAGTTGTATTTCTTTGGGTGACAGCAGAAGAACAAGGACTGTGGGGTTCTGCCTATTACGCCCAGAATCCAGTCTATCCGAAAGAGAAAACAGTTGCTAATATTAATATTGATGGAATTAATCCTTACGGAAAATCAAAAGACATCGTGCTGGTAGGCATGGGGCAATCCGACCTGGAAGATTATTTGAATGACGAAGCTGTACGTGTTGGACGTTATGTTTCTCCCGAACCCAATCCCGTAGCTGGATATTATTTCCGTTCCGACCATTTTAACTTTGCCAAAGTGGGTATACCTGCATTGTATACAAACATTGGAACAGACGATGTCGATAAAGGAAAAGAATATGGCAAACAATTGCAGGATGATTATGTAGCCAAACATTATCACAAGCCCTCCGATGAATTCACACCTGAACTGTGGAAGCTCAATGGTGCTATGGATGACCTAAAACTTTTGTTCAATGTTGGAAAAAGAATCTCGATGGAACAAACCTGGCCACAGTGGAAAGCATCCTCTGAGTTTAAGCCCATTCGTGATGCGTACATGAAAAAATAATTCTAGTCTATTTTCAATAAAAAGACCTTTTGGATTCCCCTTAAGGTCTTTTTTTGTCCGCAGTCTCCTAATAGCCGTTAGCTAAATAATTGGCTTATCAGTACTTTTAAGGTCTAATTTGAACATCCATGAGTTCGGAAGTTGCCAGCGCCCAGAAGAAAGAAAAGCCGTCACAAAATCTTGCAGGACATCAAGCTCCTGACTCTTATAAACCTAAGAACAAAGTACGGATTGTAACCGCAGCCAGTCTTTTTGACGGCCACGATGCCGCTATCAACATCATGCGCAGGATCATTCAATCCACGGGAGTGGAAGTGATTCATTTAGGCCACGATCGCAGTGTAGAGGAAGTTGTAAACACCGCTATTCAAGAAGACGCACAGGCCATTGCCATGACCAGCTACCAGGGCGGTCACAACGAATACTTCAAGTACATGCACGATTTATTGCATGAAAAAGGTGCAGGTCATATTAAAATTTTTGGTGGTGGTGGTGGTGTAATACTCCCCGAAGAAATAAAAGAGTTGATGGCGTATGGTATTACAAAAATTTATTCGCCTGATGACGGGCGGGCTATGGGCTTACAGGGAATGATTAATGACTTGGTTGAAAAAAGTGATTATCCAACGGGGAAGACAATTAGCAATGGGCAATTGACAATTGACAATTATCTGGCCATTGCGCAAACAATTTCAGCTGCAGAAAATTATTACGATGATCATAAAGGAATATTCGAGGAAATAAACAAAAGGGCTAATACATCAAAAATTCCTGTACTGGGAATTACAGGAACAGGTGGAGCGGGAAAGTCATCGATGGTGGATGAAATCGTACGGAGATTTTTAATTGACTTTAAAGACAAAAAACTGGGAATTATTTCCGTTGACCCCTCCAAGAGAAAAACGGGCGGAGCATTATTAGGCGATCGGATTCGGATGAATGCCATTAACAACCCGCGTGTGTTCATGCGTTCACTGGCTACCCGTCAATCGAATCTCGCATTGTCAGTTTATGTGAAAGAAGCCATTCAGGTATTGAAAGCGGCAGGGTTTGATTTGATTATTTTAGAAACATCGGGCATCGGACAGAGCGATACAGAAATTCTGGATCACAGTGATGTGTCTTTGTATGTGATGACTCCTGAATACGGTGCGGCCACGCAGCTTGAAAAGATTGACATGCTTGATTTTGCGGATGTGATTGCGCTGAACAAGTTCGACAAGCGGGGTGGGTTGGATGCGTTGCGTGATGTAAAAAAACAATACCAGCGGAACCATCAGTTATGGGACAAAAAGCCTGAAGATATGCCGGTATTTGGCACCATCGCTTCACAATTCAACGATCCAGGTACAAACCAACTCTATAAACACATCATCGATAAAATCGTTGAGAAAACTGGCGCTTCTTTAAAATCAACATTTGAAATTACCCGTGAGATGTCGGAGAAGATTTTTGTGATCCCTCCCAATCGCACACGGTACATGAGCGAGATTTCCGAGAATAACAGAAGTTATGATGTGTGGGTAAATGAGCAAAGTGAAGTTGCTGAAAAACTTTATGCCATCAATAAGACGATTGCAACCTTAGGAGAGAATCAAAAAGAAATTACCAAAGTTCTTCATGCAGAGTTTGACCGTGTGAAACTTAACCTTGATCCGAAGAATTGGAAATTAATTGAGACTTGGCCGGAAAAAGTAAAGCAATACAAGGAGCCTCTTTTCAAGTTTAAAGTACGCGATAAAGAACTCGCAATTCAAACGCATACTGAATCACTCTCACATACACAGGTTCCCAAGGTTGCACTTCCCAAATACAACAGTTGGGGAGATCTGTTGCGCTGGATATTACAAGAAAATGTTCCGGGAGAATTCCCATATACTGCTGGCATTTACCCTTTCAAACGAGAAGGTGAAGACCCTACGCGCATGTTTGCAGGCGAGGGTGGGCCTGAAAGAACCAACAGAAGGTTCCATTATGTGAGCATGGCCACTCCAGCAAAACGCTTGTCCACAGCATTTGACTCGGTAACGCTTTATGGAAACGATCCTGATTACCGACCAGATATTTATGGAAAGATTGGTAACGCAGGCGTCAGTATTTGTTGTTTGGATGATGCTAAGAAACTTTATAGTGGTTTCAATCTGTCCGATCCCAGAACGTCTGTGTCCATGACGATTAATGGCCCTGCTCCTATGTTGCTGGGGTACTTTATGAATGCCGCGATCGATCAGCAGTGCGAACTCTACATTAAAAAGAACAGCCTGGAAAAAGAAGTACAGGCAAAAATTGCCTCGATCTATAAAGGAAAAGAAAATGAACGACCGGCCTATCAAGGGCCACTGCCGAAAGGCAATGATGGATTGGGCCTTATGTTACTGGGTGTAACCGGGGATCAGGTTTTACCAAAGGATGTGTACGCCAAAATTAAAGAAGAAACATTATCTCAGGTAAGGGGAACTGTTCAGGCTGACATTTTAAAAGAAGATCAGGCTCAGAATACTTGTATTTTCTCAACGGAGTTCGCCTTGCGGTTGATGGGTGATGTACAGCAGTATTTTATCAATCATAATGTTCGCAATTTTTACTCTGTATCCATCTCAGGGTATCATATAGCTGAGGCTGGCGCTAACCCGATCACACAATTAGCGTTTACGTTGGCGAATGGATTCACCTATGTAGAGTATTACCTCAGTCGGGGAATGGATATTAATGAGTTTGCTCCTAACCTCTCCTTTTTCTTCTCTAATGGTATTGACCCGGAATACTCCGTGATTGGTCGCGTAGCCAGAAGAATTTGGGCAAAAGCACTCAAGAATAAATACGGAGCGAATGCACGCAGTCAGATGTTGAAATACCACATTCAAACATCCGGTCGCTCGTTGCACGCACAGGAAATTGACTTCAACGACATCCGTACCACGCTTCAGGCGCTTTATGCTATTTATGATAATTGTAATTCCTTGCACACGAATGCCTATGATGAAGCCATTACAACTCCAACCGAGGAATCAGTAAGAAGAGCAATGGCTATCCAACTCATTATTAATAAAGAGTTGGGATTAGCAAAAAATGAAAACCCGCTACAGGGTTCTTTTATCATTGAAGAATTGACGGAACTGGTGGAAGCTGCGGTGCTAACTGAGTTCGATAGAATTACGGAGCGCGGTGGTGTACTCGGTGCTATGGAGACGATGTATCAACGCGGTAAGATTCAGGAAGAGAGTTTATACTACGAAACCTTAAAACATACGGGTGAATTTCCCATTATTGGGGTAAATACTTTTTTGAGTTCG
>JANNQJ010000423.1:0-14458 GCA_031400675.1 Cyclobacteriaceae bacterium | reverse complement strand
GTTTACAGCTCCTCCGTAGCCGGAGATATCAATTGATTCAACATATACCGGAGTGGTTGGGTCAGATAAATCCACGACATCAATGGCAGGATTCGAATTGTCCTCGCCATTGTTTACCACAAAAAGTTTCATGGTTAAAGGGTCAAAAGCAGAAATTTCAGCAGCCCCGGTCCCTCCAGTCAATTCAATTTCGCCAACTTCATCAAAACTAGATGCTTCTTCAAGTGGGTCAACCAGAATAGCATTGGTAAAAATGAATGTGTTTGACGCATCTCCCTTGGTTACTGTCAGGGTTACATCGTATGTGCCTGAATTAGCGTATGTAATGGCAGCTGGATTTTGGTCAGTTGACGATGCAGGATCACCTCCTTCAAAAGTCCATTCCCAACCGGTGGGTGCTCCTGTAGAGGCGTCTGTAAAGGTGACTGATTCGCCCCTGGAAATTACATCGTCACTAATTTCAAATAAAGCAACTAGAGAAGCAGGTTTTGGATCTTCATCTTTACAAGCTGCTAGAATTAACAAGGACACCAAACATAAGAAACTGAAAATTTTTTTCATCATAAGTAAGTTAAGATTCAACGGCAAGAATGCCTTCCTGTTTGACTCAGGTGTTACTTAAATATTATCGTTTAGTTAGGGAACAGGTTTTATCTTTACAGAAATGCTCAACATCCTGGACTATACTTATCCACTTCCTGCCGAAAAAATTGCCTCACATCCACTGGCTCAGCGAGACGAATCAAAATTATTGATTTATCAAAAGGGAAAAATCAGACACACCGTATTTAAATCCTTGATCGATTTTCTTCCAGGCAATGCCTGTATGTTTTTTAACGATACGAAAGTAATTCCAGCCCGAATACACTTTCAAAAGGATACGGGGGCAGAAGTTGAAATTTTTCTATTGAACCCGATCGAGCCCAGTACACTCATGACCCATGCGATGCTTTCAAAGGATCAATGCACGTGGCAATGTTCAATCGGCAACCTGAAGCGTTGGAAAGATCAGCAACTTTTAGTGAAGAAAAATAATGGACTTTCCCTAACTGCTTCTCTTATAGACAGGAGCAATGGTATTGTTAAGTTCAGTTGGAGTACACATCAGTCATTTGCCGAAATAATTACGGCCATCGGTGTAACGCCATTGCCTCCTTACATCAAGCGTGAAGCATCACAAGAAGATATAAATCGTTACCAAACTGTTTACTCACATGTGGAAGGCGCGGTGGCGGCCCCTACTGCGGGGCTTCATTTTACCGAACCAATATTAGAATCCTTAAATAGGAAAGGAATTGAAAAAGATTTTTTAACGCTCCATGTTAGTGCCGGTACATTTCAGCCGGTAAAAGCAGAAAATGCACTTGAGCACACGATGCATCATGAGCAATTGGTGGTGACCCGAAAATCAATTGAAAACCTTCTCAAGCCAAATCAATTTGTGATAGCTGTAGGCACTACATCCATGCGCTCACTCGAAAGTCTGTATTGGTATGGTGTAACATTGTTGGAAAATCCAGATAGTGAATTTGTAATTAGTCAGAATGATCCATATCAAACAAAAGTACTTCCATCCAGAGATGAAGCTTTACAGGCCATAATATGGCGAATGGATAAAAGTGGGTTAACCTCTCTTACCGGAACCACTTCAATCTTTATCTATCCCGGGTATGAATTCAAAATCTGCCAGGGACTCATTACCAATTTTCATCTCCCCGCATCAACTCTTATTTTACTAGTGGCCGCATTTATTGGAGATGATTGGAGGGAAATTTACGATGAAGCGCTTCACAACAACTATCGCTTTCTTAGTTATGGCGACAGTTCGTTGTTGATTCCATAGTCTTAAACTTTGATTTTCGTGATTAAAGCAATTTACTTTTCATGCAAATCCACCACCCTCACCTCTACTCTGCGTCCCTCCTCTTTGGCAGCTAATTGGTCTTTCGTAGCACCGTAACCCTTTGCTACAATTCTTCTTCTCACAACACCTTTGTGATTAAAATAATCCAATACGGTAATAGCACGTTTATTCGAAAGTTCACGGTTTAATTCTTCGGTTCCTTCTGCCGAAGCAAAACCAGAAATCTCTACTCCCAGATCAGGGTATTTCTGCAACTCTGCCAACAAACCATCTAATTGTGCATTGTATTGAGGTTTTAAATCACTTTTTCCGGCCTCGAAATATACTTTAGCAAGCTTGGCAAGAGCGGTTTTATCAAATGTTGAAGTTTTTTTCGGTTCATTTTTCTGTTTGCTTGCTTCTTCCGTTACCATAAATGTTGGCAACGATAAAATTGTTTTATCATCCACCTTCTTCTTCTCAAACTTACTTTCATCGCTTTCATCATAGTAGTATTGACGGTTAGCTACCTCAAGTTTCGTATTTGCATCATCAAAATTGATGTTATCGATCGTGTTGCTCATATGAATCAGATCCAGCACGTAATCAATCCCCTCATCATCTCCTGCGGCTACCAGGTCAAGCATCATGTCATAAATATCCACGTTACCGCTCTGTACCAATTTAGCTTCGTGTGTTTTGCGTAAGTCAGCTTTTACGTCCTGGTTGGCATCGTAAAAAGCATTTTTTACTTGTACTTCCTGGCCCACTACAACATCAAACTGCTTTATGGTTTTAAGGTTGATCTGCTGATACAGTTCATAAAAATAATCCTGGTTAGGCACATTGATGTTCAGGGTATACGGAAGAAACCCTTCAGACTCAATCACCATATCGTAATTTTTTGCAGGAGGAAGTATAATCAGGTAATTGCCTGTTTCCGGATCTGGATCATACACGAAATCAAGTTTCTTATTTGTTTCGTTATCAATGAGATAGATCTTGGTAGGAATCGGCTTTCCTGTTTCGGTATTTAAAATCCGACCTTTGATCATAGTAAGCGGAATGCTGGATGATCCCTCAGGCATATCCATATAATAGATGTCCTGAGTCCCAAGTCCTCCTTTTCTATCAGAAGAGAAATATCCTCTCGTACCATCAGCAATCAATGTGAAATAATTGTCATTGGCTGTCGTGTTGATTGGGTAACCCATATTCTCAGGTCTTGTCCATTTGTTATTCATCAGCTTACTGAAGAAAATATCGCGACCTCCCATGGTGTTATGGCCATCGGCAGTAAAGAAAATAGTCTTCTTGTCAGGATGAATGTAAGGCGCGTCTTCATTGTCTTTCGAGTTGATAGGAGAACCTAAATTTGCCGGTGCACTCCACGCCCCATTCGCTTGCAGATCGATCCTAAAAATATCCATACCACCTGCTCCTCCAAGCCGATCGCTGGCAAAATAGATAGTTTTTCCATCGGGGGTAATGCTGGCAGTAGTCTCTAAATATTTACTGTTCAACGAACTGGCCAGAATTGCCGGGTTAGACCAGTTCTCTCCTGATTTATTAATCACAAAAATATTACCCGGGTCAGTCGCGCCTCCCATAAAGATTAACATCTTCTGGCCATCAGAGGATATACCTGCTGTACCCACGTTATATTCTGAGGCAACAGGAACACCCACTGGTTCCGTCCATGTTCCCGATTTATTATAGGAGATGAAAATCTCTTCAATGAACTTATCACCCGATCGGGTTTTACCCGTATTTGGTCGCAACGCGGTAAATGCCAATACACTTTCATCGGCAGAAACCACCGGGTTGTACTCTGTGTACTTTGTATTGACAGAGGAGCCGAAATTATGAATAATAGCAGGTCGGTTTACGGACATGAAGGTTACAGCGTTATGGCATATCTCAATTGCCCGGTCGGCCTTTGCGATAGCTTTTTTGTCTGCTTTTGATAGATCCTTAAAGCGGCCATAGCTATCGATAGCTTTTTGCAGCTCTTCATTGCGGAGGAATAAATCACCTAACTCGAAATGGACTGAAACTGGAACCGCAGCATTATTTTTCAGCGCATATTCAAAATATGGAATGGCCTTCGATTGCTCTGTTATTTCGACAGATTTTTGATAGCAGACACCGGTTTTATAATGCGTCAGGGGATCTTTTTCTCCACTCTTAATAGCCTCCAGAAACTTAGGAAGAGCCTCTTCATAATTGCGAATTCCAAAATAGCGGTCTGCCTCGGTCAAGGTTTTGTTCCCCTGCGCTGCACAAAATACAGACAGTGAAAAAGATAGTGTAAAACACAAGATTAATGCTTTCATAGTAGCTTAAAAATAAGGGCAAGTCTACATCTATATTAATGACTAAACATGACATTTTAAATGGCAAACTTACAGAGGAGCGAAATTAAATTATTTATAGAAGTTTAATGCTTTTCAGTTAAAGTATAACTTTAGTTAACTCAGGTTAAAATAACTCAGGGTTAAATTTTTGTACTCATATTGGATTTGATACTAATAATATCGAATTTTAAGTTACTTAGCCGAATAATATGAAAGGTAAACTGCTCAATCGAATTTTTTCTATTGAAGAGAGTGAGACTGGTCGTGTAGGGTTGCTCCTCCTGATGAGCTTCTTCATGGGTGCTTTTCTAGCCACTTTTAGTGTAGCCGCTCAGACCCTCTTTCTCTCAAGTTTTGATGGCAAAGAGGATTTACCCAGGGCCTTTGTGATTTCTGGCTTGTTTGGCCTAATCGCCACCGTTGTTTACAACTTTCTTCAGACCCGTATTCCCTTTAGGGTGCTTGCAATCCTGAGTCTTCTTACAATTACGGGCATTACTGCCTTCATTGAGTTTGGAGATCAATTTGGAGTCGATCCAAAACAGATATACTTTTTTGGTTACACACAATTGGCGCCATTCACACTGATTGTTCTACTGGTTTTTTGGGGTGCCTTTAACCGGATGTTTAACGTAAAACAAACCAAACGATTGCTGGGTAGCGTTGACCAGGGTGCCTTATTCGCTTCATTGATTTCATTCTTTTCGATCCCCTTTGTACTTAACCTGATTGAAGTGCCCACACTTTATACAATAGGGCTTGTCAGTATAACAGTCTTTACCATCCTGTTTTTTGTGTTGTCATCAAAATTTGCAGGCGAGGCTTGGGGCTTAAAAAAAGAACGAGAGCTTAATCAAAAACTTACCATTGGCGCTTTTTTCAAAAGTAAGTATGTACTGTTCCTATCCTTGTTCATCATTGCTTCCATGGTGGCGGTGAACTTCGTGGATTATTCCTTCCTGAACGTTTCAACTCAGTTTTTTGATCAGAAGACATTACCCAGGTTTTTATCATTCTTTGAGGCAACTGTTGTAATTTTTAGTTTCTTATTTCAAACATTTGCTGCTGATCGGGTTATTGCTGATTATGGACTGAAAGTATCGGTACTGGTAAACCCTATTCTGATCACCATTTTCACCGTTGTTGCCTTAGTCATTGGATTATCCTTTGGATACTCCAGCGCAAGCTCATCTTTCGTTATCTTCTTCATCATGATTGCCATGAGCAAGCTCTTCATCATGTCTGTAAAGGAATCACTGGATGAACCTTCTTTCAAGCTCTATCTGTTGCCCATTGAATCGAATATCAAGCTGGATGTACAAACCAAGCTTGAAGGTGTGGTAACTGCTTTCGCCACAATTGTAGCCGGTGGATTGATTCTCCTCATTAACGAAGTGAAGATTTTCGACTTAATCTTCATGACCATATTTGCCATACCCATCATTGCAGGGTGGTATTTTGTTGCCAGTCGTTTGTACAACAGTTACAGACAAACCTTACAAAGCACACTGATTAAAAACAAAGCAAAAATTGAGCATAAGGATGAACGTGAATACACGGTTGATAAAGTACTGGAGAAAGAAGTCAATAGTTCTGCCGAAGATAAAGTTGTGTATGGGTTGAAGCTGATGGAAAAACTGGAGCCTGCCCTGTTTGAGAATGCGGTCACCCGTTTAACCGAAAGCACCTATCCAAAAGTAAAATCTTTTGCAATCGGGAAAATTCAAGAACTGGGTATTGATAAAGAGTTCCTTAAAAATCCTGAAATAAGAAATCTGGCCAAATCAGCCCAAGGAGATTTGGAAGACAGCGACTTGCTCTCTATTTCTCCGGATAAATTAATGAAGTTGAGCAAGTCAGTGAAGCCTGCAGATCGCATTTTAGCTGCTAAACTTTTGCGCAAACTTATCGGGCAACGAACCATCTTCATTTTGTTAGAGTTACTCCGCGATGTAAACGCCTTGGTACGCCACGAAGCACTGGTTACCGCACGCAAAGTGAAGCGACCGGAAACATGGTCTGTACTCATTGAATTACTTTCATCGGCAATGTACGGCCACGATGCGGCTGCTGCCCTTATAGAAGCAGGCGAAGCAGCATTACCTTCCCTTGAAACTGCTTTTCATAAATCTGGCCAGACTGACCTGGTGATGCTTCGGATCGTACAAATCATGGGAAGAATTGGTGGCGATCAGGCGTTGGATTTACTCTGGAAAAAGGCCGATTATCCTGATAAGCGAATTGTAAAGCAGATACTCTACTCACTACGCTATATTAATTATAGAGCGACCGGTCGGCAGGCACGCGAAGTTACTGACCTGCTCGAAACAGAACTTGGGAAAACATTGTGGAATCTGGCTGCAGTAAACGAATTGCCGGATTCCGAAGAATTCAGCTTGCTACGCAGTGCGCTGAGAGAAGAGATTCGTGGCAATTTCGATCACGTAACCATGCTACTCTCTATATTATATGATCCGGAAGCAGTTCAATTAGTGCGTGAAAACATTGAATCCGGTGACCCGAATGGTGTTGCCTACGCCCTTGAATTAATGGATTTGTTTGTGGAGCAGGATCTAAAACCTAAACTCTTCCCAATCTTCGATGATATTCCGGTTAATCAAAAGCTAGAGCAGTTGCAGGTCTATTTCCCGCGCGAAAACTACAACCCTATTCAGGTTATTAATTATATTCTCAATCGGGATTTTAATATGAATAATCGGTGGACAAAAGTGTGTGCCGTGTATGCATCGGCTTACATTAAAGATTTTCGTATCAGTCGCGGTTTAATTGCACAGCTTTTCAATCAGGATAAACTTTTACAAGAGACTGCCGCATGGGTTATCTTTAATAAAGACAAAACTTTCTACAAAGTTGTTTCAGAACGCCTGCCCAACCGCGATAAAAAATTCCTTGAATCAGCAATCGAAAACAATCAGTTATTGGATGGCTTGGATGATGGGTTTTTCCTTGGGATTGAAATGGTGTTATTCCTGAAACAATTACCGGAATTTAAAAACATCAACGGTGTACTTCTGGCAGACTTGTTCGATAAGATTTCTCCTTTAGACATGGTAATGGGTGAAAAAATCACGTTCGATTCAAGAGATCAAAACACACCCATATTTATTGTAGCGCATGGTGAAGTTAAACTGAAGGATGGTGACAATGTGCTGACCGTACTGAAAAAAGGAAATGTGTACGGTGACATTTTCCAAAACGGACACGTACTCCAAGTTACAGGTGTAGAAGCAACAGAACGTTCTATTGTATTCAAAATAAATCTGGCAGATTTCTATTTCGTCATGGCTAATCATCACGAACTGGTGGAAGGCCTGATCAAAAATGTAACAAGTCGAGATTCGGGGATGAAGGGTTCTAAATTCCTGCGAGAACCTGAAGAAAACTTTAGCCTTAAACGTTGAACTTTGAACCTTAAACTACTTAATAATGAAATTTGAACTCGATGTACTCATCTTATTTGCCGACCGTGACAATGAGGCTGCGAACAAAGGCCAGGCAGGCTGGGTAACTCACTTTAAGAAATTTCTGGAGTTAATGCTGATGCAGGTGCTTGGCGAAAGACCGAAAGTGCTACTCAAGAGCGAATTCGACAGCATGGCATCTCCCAAACTTGATAATGCAGCGGTTGTGGTAAATATTCTCTCCGAGGATTTTATTAAATCCGGTCAATGCCTGGATAACCTGGAGGTATTCTATAAGTCAATTGAAGCTTCAGGGAAAAATCGTAACCGTGTATTTAAAGTTTTTAAAACTCCACTTTCAATCGCTGAACAACCTCCCCGCCTTCGGGAATTAATAGGCTATGAAATGTACCAACTCGATTCAGACTCCGGTGAAGTGCGGGAATACACCGACTACTTCAGCACCGAAGCAGAACGGCAATATTGGATGAAAATGGTTGACCTCGCGTACGACATCTTTGATACATTGGTTTTATTAAAAGATGGAGCATCTAAAACAGAAGTCAAGAATATATACAAACGCAAAACCATTTACCTGGCCGAAACCGGTCATGATCTCTCCGTACAACGCAATATTATTAAGCGTGAATTACAACGACATGGGTATATGGTATTGCCTAACCAGACCTTACCTGGTAATGTGAATGACCTTGAAAAAATGGTTCGCAGAGATGTGGAAGATGCGAGTCTTTCTATTCACCTGATTGGGAGTGCCTATGGCGAAATACCCGATGGTGCCGATCGATCGATTGTAGACCTCCAAAATAAATTTGCTGCTGAAAAAAGTCATCAGGTTGGAAAAGAGAGTTTCTCTCGTTTGATCTGGATTTCACCAGCTTTAGTCAATGCAAGTGAACGTCAAAAAGCTTTTATTGATAATCTGAAACGCGATGTAGATGCCCAGGAAGGTGCAGAGATTTTACAAACACCACTTGAAGATTTTAAAAACATCGTACGAGAAGAATTATTAGATACCCATGAGAAAAAAGCACTAGATGAGACAGGAGGAAAATCAATCTACCTCGTGCACGATCGCATCGATCACCAGGATGTAAAACCAATTATTGATGCCATAGAAAAAAATGGATATAAAGTACTGATTCCTGAGTTTGAAGGCGAGCTGCTTGATCTTCGTCAAAAGCACATTGATAACCTCCGGAACTTTGATGCAGCCATCATTTACAAAGGCAAAGTGAATGAACAGTGGGTGCGCATGAAAATACTCGACTTGCTAAAAGCGCCTGGTTTTGGAAGAAAAAAACCTATAAAAGGTAAAGCATTATTTACGGCTCCCGGTTCCAAGATTAATTTGGATGCTTTCAAAAATCAAAACCTCCGGATTGTAGAGAGTGACTTGAGGGACTCGGCACAGTCTATAAAGACATTGTTGGAGGAATTTAACTCGTAAAATTAATTTAAGAAACAAGGATTGACGAATAAAGATTAACGGAGTAAAAAGGTATGGATAAAAAGGATCTTGAGGAACGGCTTATAAACTTTGCAGTATTGATCATCGAAATTGTTGAATCAATGCCGGGGACAAGATCCGCTAATCATTTGGGAGGACAATTATTGCGCTCAGGAACTTCACCTGCCTTAAATTATGGAGAAGCTCAAAGTGCTGAATCCCGAAACGATTTTATTCATAAGATTAAAGTTGTTCTCAAAGAACTACGCGAGACCTCTGTAGGGCTTAAAATTATATTCCGTACAAAGCTTTACAAGGGTGAAGAAAAAATACAATCCGCATTAAATGAAAGTGATGAACTCATAGCAATCTTTGTAAAAAGCGCGAAGACTGCCCAGTTAAATGGTGATGTTAAAACTTCAGAGAGATCAAAAATTGTTTAGCCATACTACAAATAATGAATAAAATGATTTAAGAATAATGATTAACGACCTAAGATTGCAGAAGTAATCAGACTTCAAAAATCAAAAATCGTTAATCATCAATCATAAATGTGATTTAAAGACCTTAACGCTTAATATTATGAGCACATACACAGACGAAAAGGTATCGACCCTAAATCCCTTCCCGGGTTTACGACCTTTTAAAATTGAAGAGAGTCACCTCTTCTTTGGCCGCGAAGGACAAAGCGATGAGGTACTTCTTAAACTTTCCAAGAGTCGCTTCGTGGGCGTTATCGGTCCCAGCGGTAGTGGTAAATCCTCGTTCATTTATTGCGGAGTGCTGCCCATATTGTATGGAGGTTTCTTAACCGATGCCAGTCCCAATTGGGAAGTGGTAGTCACGCGCCCCGGTGCAGGCCCAATCGATAATTTAGCAGAGTCATTGCTAAAGAATAACAAAGAGTACCTCGATACAGAGCCCGAGGAACAAAAAATCAAGCGTACAATTTTCTCCACCTTGCTTCGAAGCAGTTCACTTGGTTTAGTGGAGGCAGTAGAACAAACTCGTAGATCGGCCAACGTTAACTACTTGATACTCGTTGACCAGTTCGAAGAATTATTCCGCTTTAAAGATAGCACCGACCCAAACTCGGTAAACGAATCACTGGCCTTCATCAACCTGTTGATTGAAGCCATCAACTACCCCGACTCTCCTATTTATGTAGCCATCACCATGCGTTCTGATTTTATTGGTGATTGTGCTCAATTCCCTGAACTCACTCGTAAGATTAACGATAGTCACTACCTCATTCCGCAAATGACCCGCGAACAAAAGCGCAGAGCCATTGAAGGACCGGTGGCCGTGGGTGGTGCAAAAATTACACCTCGGTTAGTTCAACAGCTGTTAAATGATTTAGGTGATAACCCCGATCAACTTCCTATTCTCCAGCACGCGCTCATGCGTACATGGAGTTATTGGTCATCATACCGTGATTTTGAAGAGGAACAAGTTGACCTCAAGCACTACGAGGCCATTGGTACCATGTCGGAAGCTTTGTCGATGCACGCGAATGAAGCTTTTGATGAACTAACCGATGACCAAAAAAGAGTGTGCGAAATTATGTTCAAAGCGATCACTGAAAAGCGTGGTGAGAACTTTGGTATACGCAGACCAACCCGATTAAATGAAATCGCTTCCATTGCCGATTGCTCGGAAGATGAAGTAACAGACATTATAGAAAAATTCCGCGAGCCGGGTAGATCATTACTCACCCCTGCACATGGTACGCCCATCACATCCAAATCCATGATCGATATTTCGCATGAAAGTTTGATGCGGATTTGGGTACGGCTGAAAAACTGGGTAGACGATGAAGCCGATGCGGTGCAAATGTATGTGCGATTAGCGGAGGCTGCCTCGATGTACCAGGTAGGCAAAGCAGGATTGTGGAGGCCACCGGATTTACAATTAGCCTTGAACTGGCAGGCAAAACACAAACCAACCCTGGTCTGGGGTCAGCGCTATCATCCAGCGTTTGAACGCACGCTTGTATTTCTTGAATACTCCAAAAAAGAATTCGAGACTGAGCAACGTATTAAGGAACTTGAACAAAGACGCAAGCTGCAGCGTGCCCGAAGAACAGCCCTTGTACTGGCGACAGCCACCATTATCTCAGTGTTGTTCCTGATTTATGCATTTATCCAAAAACTGGAGGCAGATAAGCAAACGGTCATCGCTCAAGCCAACTTAATTGAATCACAAAGGCAAGAGAAGCTGGCGAAAGAAGCTCAGGCAATTGCAGAAGAACAAAGAAAAGCAGCCGATGCTGCCAGAATAGAGGCTGTTGCCGCGAAGGAAGAAGCAGATAAACAAAGACTACTGGCTGAAAAGAATGAAGCTGAGGCAATCAGGCAAGGGGCGGAAGCCTTGCGCCAAAAAGGTATTGCAGAAAAGAATGAGTCACTTGCTAAGCAAAAAGAAAAAGAAGCAAACGATAATGCGATAGCCGCACGTAAAGCTGAAAAGGATGCTAAAAATAAACGATACGTAGCCCAGGCAAAAGCTATGGCGTTGCAATCCCTTGCACTCAGTAATGATTTAGACTTGGAAGGATTGCTTGCACAACAAGCTTTCCATTTCAACAATGAGCATGATGGTGAAGAGTTTGACAACGACATTTATAACGGTTTATATTATGCGCTTCGCAACAACAATCATCCACTTACACACAGTTTGCAGGGGCATGATTACGGAGCCGCGCGGGCTTTGGTAACTCATAAAGGTGACGCTGATATTTACTCCGCAGGTAGTGATGGCAAAATCATCCGTTGGAACCCAGGTAATGATGGATGGAAACCGGAAGAACTTGTTGGCAAGCGGAATGACTACCAGATTTACTCGATGGATATTAGTCAGGATGAAACAAAATTGGTTGCTGCCGGACTGTACACAGTAGACGCACCCAACAATTACATTGAGTTGTATGACTTAAAAGCCATGGGCAATGCACCTAAAAAAATTACAGGCTTTGTAAACGCAATCGAGGATATCCATTTTACCCCCGATGGAAAGGGCATTTACGCACGTGATAATGGTGGTAAGAGTATTAAGTACACGGACTTTACCACTACCCGCCAGGTGATTACTCCGCCTGACAAAATCAATGCCATTGATGTAAGTGCCGATGGTAAAAAAATTGCCGGGGCAGGTAATAACGGCACCCTTTACATTTGGGATGCTGCTAATAATTATTCCGTTACGCAGGTTAATATGGGAAGAACTCCGTTAACAGCCATCACCTGGCACCCTACTGATAATATTCTTATTGTGGGCAGTGACAACGGATTGATCAGAATTGTTCGCGGTGGAATTGTAGTAGCAAATCTTTCCGGTCACAAAGGTCCGATTGAACAAATCAAGTACAACCACGCTGCCAATTTCTTTGCTTCCGCAAGTAAAGATCGTACAGTAAGAATCTGGAATGTTCGTAAACTTAGCATTCCTCCTATTGAATTACGCGACCACCTGGATTGGGTGTGGGCGCTTTCGTTTTCACCGAATGATGAACAGATTATGGTAGGGTTACACAGTTCACAGCAGCAAATCAGGCAGGATGAAATAAAAACAGAACAAAGCATTCATGCCTATCCAACAAAAATTCCAACCATGTCCAACATCCTCTGCACAGAGTTTATTAAACGAAACATGAGCAAAGATGAATGGGACACCTATGCAGGAAATGATTTGGACTATGAAACAACCTGTAAGAAACTTTCTACTGATAAATAAGCGATCATGAAAAGACTCTATTTTTTCTGCTTCCTTATTTTTATCAACGCAAAAATATTTGGACAAACCGCTACCTGTCCGCAAACCCTCAGGCTGGCCCGTGCAACGTATGAACAAGGACGCTTGCATGAAATTGAAAGTCAGCTAAAAGATTGCTTGGCAACCGGCTTTACAAAAGACCAAAAGGCGTTGAAAACTGAAGGGTACAAAATATTATGCTTGAGTTACATCTACCTTGAAGAGGCCGAGAAAGCGGATGAAGCCATGCTCAATATTCTTCGTACCGATCCGTATTTTCAGATCAATGAAGCCGTGGATCCCGCAGAGTTTGTGGCGTTGTACAAGACTTTCCGAACACTTCCGATTTACCGAATTGGCGGAAAGTTAGGAGTCAGTGCCACACTACCAAATGTTACGGAGAAAGCAACTGCTTCCGAACTTGAAAGCAAGAGCGAGTATTCACCTCTGATCGGAATTCAGTTTGGAATTTCAGCAGATAAGCCCATTAATACACGACTAACAATTCACGCTGAACTGTTGTACAGTCAAAAACAATTTAAATTCACCCATTTTTTTGGCAGGCAGCAGGACTACATTACAGGTGAAGAATATGAAAACGTAACCAATGGTATTGAAAATCAAACCTGGTTGAGTATTCCTTTGAGTGTTGAGTATAAGCCTCTTAAAAATAAGTCGAAGTTCAACGAAAAGTTTAATCCCTATGTAACCGGGGGGATTGCCACCGATTACTTGTTAGCTGCTAAAATTAAAGCGGAACAGTTGCGTGATAACCAACCGGCCATTCAGGAAAAGACCTACGATGTCCACGACTTGCGAAACAGTTTAAACATAAGCGGGCTTGTAGGCATTGGTGCAAAAATCAGAGTAGGTGGTGGATATATCAGGTCAGAGATTCGATACTTGTATGGTTTTATAAATTTAAGTTCGCAAGAAACAGCGTATGAAGATCAAGCGTTAACATGGGAAGTTACCTATGCCGACCCTGTCTTTAAAATCTCCTCTTTGGAAATTTCTGCAGCTTATATCCAAAATGTTTTCAATCCTAAAAAACTTAAACGAAGAAGATGAGAAAAGTTTTACTTCACGTTATTCCATGTATTCTGCTGGTAGGGTGCAACAACCTGGAAGATGCAAGTCCTTCTGAACGAGATACATTTATTAAATTTTTTAATAGCCCTCACAATTTCTCGGCTGCATCTATGGAAATAACTCCAGAGGGCTACATTATCCTGGGCAATATGAAAGTAAATGATACACTCATCGTAGCTACACTCATTCAAACCGATGAGAATGGGAACCAAATTGGGGATTATCACTATTTAGAGGGGGATGATGCGCTTGTCGGTAAAGCTTTAAAACCCATTTTAAATGGAGGTACTTTAAATGGTTACGTCATTGTTGGAGACAGTATTAAAATCGACCCTTTTGAAGAACAAGCTGCCAATATTGAAATAGCATCGTTAAAAGTATTGCGTTTAGATCAAAATTTTGATGTCGTGAATCGATACGTGAGAACCGATAAAAAACCGATCTCAGTAGACCATCCTATCAAGGTGGATTTTTTCGGGCGTGCGCTAACCTTGAAAGAGGATGGGACTATCTTCGTTCTGGGTGG
>JANNQJ010000422.1:0-22188 GCA_031400675.1 Cyclobacteriaceae bacterium | reverse complement strand
CTTTTTCTTTTTTCAGCACCTGGGTTTTTTCAGGCCTGAAATACTGTCCATTGCTTTTCAATATAAATACCCCTTTCCATGTGAGGAACTTGATTTTGATATGGAAGATGGCGGACATATCAACGCGATTTATTTTAAGGTACCAAATTCAAGGGGTGTGGTATTTTATCTGAAAGGAAACTCTAAAAGTATTAAAGGCTGGGGGAAATTTGCCAAGGATTTTGTCAGCAACGGCTACGATTTTTTTATGATGGATTACCGGGGCTTTGGTAAAAGCAGAGGCAATAGAAGTCAGACAAAATTGTTCAACGATGCACAGTATCTGTACAAATGGCTGGCCCAATCCTATCCTCAACAAAAAATTGTGTTGTATGGTCGATCGTGGGGAAGCGGAATTGCGGCACGCATTGCCTCGTGGAATAAACCGGGATTATTGATTTTGGATTCTCCCTATTTCAGTTTTTACTACAATGTGAATCGCTATTTGTTTTTTATACCGCTGAGATGGTTGCTGAAATACGACATCCGAACCGACCAATATTTAAAAACTACAGAATGCCCCATTCATATCATTCACGGTGCTCGTGATAAACTCATTTCTTTCTCACAAAGCGAAAAACTAAAGGCCTTATATCCAAACAAAATCACATTGCACAAAATTGAAGAAGGCCGACATAATAACTTACCGGACTTTCCTGAATTTTTTGAGATACTGTATAACATCCTATATGTAAAACCTGACGCCCTACATAGTGAGGCTGAAACCCATGGAAATCACGCGAAAACCATCCAGTGACTTCACCCGCATCTTTGATATTCTTTCGTATCAACGAGAGAAGTATCCGAATATGACTGCGCTGAATGCATTTGTGGAAGGAGGTTGGAATGGTTATTCCATTGAGGAGATACAAAATAGGGTAAACGCGATCTCCTGTTGGTTCATCAATAATGGATACAAGAAAGGTGATAAAATAATTTTTGTTCCTGTAATAGGAAATCCTGATTGGGTGATTCTTGATTTTGCCTGTCAGCAGCTTGGGGTAATTACCGTGCCGGTTCACCCTACTTCAAGCGAGCAGGATATAGAAGTAATTTTCCAGGAGACAGAGGCCAGGCTTTGCATAACGGCAGATACCAGTCTTTATAATGGATTTCTTTCTGCTGCTGAGAAGATGATCTCATTAGAAGTCCATCATATTGAATCGGGTGTTCATGGGTATTTTGAACCGTTGCAATCCGCCTCTCCTCCAAGGGAGTTGTTGGCCACACTCCTGGAAGTAAAATCAAAAATAAGTGAAGAAGATATACTCACGATCTTGTATACGTCCGGGAGCTCAGGTGTACCCAAAGGTGTAGTACTCACACACCGGAATATTATCCACAACATCAAAGCCATCTTAACACTTTTGCCCCTAGAGCCACATCACAGGGTCTTAAGTTTTTTGCCTTTTAGTCATATTTTGGAGAGAATGGCCTGTTACAGTTATATGGCATTTGGTGTTTCGTTGTATTTCAGTCAGAGCAGGGAAAGTTTTGCGCGCGATTTTAAAACTGTACGACCTTTCTTCTGCACCAGTGTACCGCGTGTACTGGAGAAAATGTATGACTTTATGGAAGAGCAATCCATGCAACGAAATTGGGTAAAGCGAAAATTAATTACGTGGGCGATGCATGTGGGCAAGCAGTATGGACATGGAGGCAGGATCAAACTTTGGTTTGGTATTAAATTATTTATGGCAAGAAGGCTGGTGTTAAATCAGTGGCGGAAAAAACTAGGAGGAAAAATACGCTATATGGTTGTAGGTGCGGCAGCATTGCGACCTGAGATAGGGCGAATGTTTTCAGCTTCCGGTATTCACATTATTGAGGGATACGGAATGACAGAAACCGCACCACTTATTACGATTAATCGCTTCGAGCCCGGGTTGAATAGATTTGGCACGGTGGGCATGACTATCCCCGGCATAGAAGTGAAATTAGATGAACCCAATGAAAATCAGGAAGGGGAAATTTTGGTGAAGGGGCCTAATGTGATGT
The DNA here is from genome assembly GCA_031400675.1 of Cyclobacteriaceae bacterium. GTDB lineage: Bacteria > Bacteroidota > Bacteroidia > Cytophagales > Cyclobacteriaceae > UBA2336. The sequence continues at coordinate 20,151 of JANNQJ010000422.1, read as the reverse complement.
CAGGGTATTTTAAGAGACCCGAGTTAACCCAGGCAGCATTTACTGTCGATGGTTGGTTTCGAACGGGTGATGTTGGAAAGTTTGTTTATAAGCGTTTCTTAAAAATCACGGATCGAAAAAAAGATATTTTTAAAACTTCTGCCGGTAAGTATATCGCCCCACAACCATTAGAAAATCATTTTGCAAAATCTCCTTTCATTCAGCGTTGCCTCATTATCGGTTTTCAGTATCCTTACGTTACTGCTCTCATTGTGCCGCACATGGAAGTGCTTCAGTCATGGTGTTTACAAGAAAATATTCACTGGACATCTCCTCAGTTTATGGTGCACAACATAAAGGTCAAGGCTAAACTGCAACAGGAGATTGATAAACTCAATGAATCGTTGCCCAATGTAGAACAGGTCAGGAATTTTGTAGTGTGTCCGGAGGATTGGTCGATTGAGCGGGGTGAATTAACAAATACGTTAAAACCTGTTCGACAAAGGCTGATGAGTAATTATGAATCGGAGATTGGCAAGATGTATGTGTAAATTAGTTATAGGGTATAAGGGCATAAGATATAGCAAACGTCTAGCCCTTGTAGCCGTATACCTCATAACCTATACCAACTTCTGCTGCTTCAACTTTTCTTTAATGTAATTTTTAAATTCTGGCGGCCCGATGATCGAGATCTCATCGGCAAGTCCCATCACATATCTGCCCACTCCTTTGTAATTTAGTACAGGTGCATGAAACGTATAACTTCGTTCTTCTGTATTTTCATCCTTTTCTAAATAAGGAAGCGAGAGCGGGTACTCTTCACGCAGCAACACAAAGGCACGCAGACTTAACTGAAGTGTAATCCAAATTTCTTTTTTCCCACTGATTCCAAAAATATCAGTGGATGATTTTTCATGGAACTTTTGAAATTTAAAGGGCTTCTCCAGCATCACCACTTCTCCAATGCGTTCCAGTTTAAAATATTTGCATTGTTTGTCTTTCGTATCCAGCGCCAAAACAGATTGAAACCCCTCACCAAATTGAAACGGCTCTACCAGCCTGTCCGTGATTTCCTGGCTATTGGCCGAATGATAATTTTTTAACACGACCTGTTTACTTTGCTCGATGGCTTCATTAATGGAACGGAACATTCTGGCTACCCGAAGTTTCAGAAATTGTTCGGGTAACTCTTTTGCTTCGGAGTGAAATGCCAGTTTTTTTAAAATATTTTCGCGTAAGGGATGGCTCCCTGCACCACTTTGAATAAGCTGCCTGAGAATGCTTACCTCTTCCAGTGTAAAACTATCCTCCGGGTTTTCGCCCTCTTCACGATGAATGAAATATTTACCGTGAAAATCCTGATCGATAATAAATCCTATTTCTTCTAAAAGTTTGAAGTACCTGTAAATTGTTCGGGAAGTAGCATCCAATTGTTGTGCGAGCTGATCCACCGTTCGTCCACCACCCTTTAAAAGTCCGATTAACTGAAAAACCCGTAAAATCTTAGCCTGTGGAATCATGCGAGTAAGGTATAAACTTGACACAAGCTGTCAAAGCCTTCTGATATTTTAGAGTCATGAAAAGCAGAAAACATTACCCGACTACTGACAGTAAAGGGTACAAACAGCCAAAACTGGTTTCATCATTTCAAACGACTGGGCGGAACCCCGAATTGATCGAAAAATTTTACAAACAAATCATTAACAGCTTTGGTTATGCATATTCCTCAAAAGTGTAACGTATCAAAAACGTCAAATTATCCAGCGCAAAAATTGCTCAGTGAGCTTGAGTTGTTGGAGCATCTGGAAAGGCACTATGCCGGGAATCGGGCCGCTCGTATTTACGTAGCACCTCATTGTTATATCAAACCTGATTTTTATCAACATGCTTTACGTGGTATGCTGGTAAGTTTGGAAGAACAGGAAGAGTATGAAGCATGTGCACGGGTTACAAAACTTTTGCTTGAATAAAATGGAGGCTATTGCCGTAGCGTGTTTGTTCCCCGACACTTTGTCGGGGAACAACCTCCTTAAACACACAGGTATTATTCTAGAAGCTCCTTCAGTTTTTGCATCTGTTCAATATTAGTAGATGAAAAAATATTGCCGATCACACCATGTTTTTCACGGGTAGTCAATCGCCAACTCAGGGAAGCACGGGCGTTATTTTGCCGAATACTGTCCATTTCCTGTAAAATAGGTAAATAACTCTCCGTCTGGTATTGTAGATCAATTCGATCTATTGGTCCTTTAAACCATGTCTTCATCAGGCTGATCTGAAGATCACTGTTAATGTCCTGAAAATTTTCAAAATTATTGTATACTGAACTGATTGGTTGTGTGATATCGTCAACAATGGTTTGTCCACCCTTGGCTGATATTGTACCCAGTTTAGGTGAATCGCGGATGGATAGAAAAATAACCCCTGAAGTATTTTCTACAATCCATTCTTTAAATGCATACTGAAATCGAAGCGCATCCGACAAGCCAAAATTGTCTGAAATACCCGCATCCATGATTTGTATGGGTGGCTCAGTTGGTAGTGTTGTGTTAGGGGTGATGTAAGGAAAAGTAGCACTCATGCGCAAGGCTGAAAGAAAACGGATATTTTCTCCACCCTGTTCTGTAAACAAGCTATGAAAGTCAACACCACTGTATTTTGTAAAAGCGTAGTTGGGGAAATTCAGCACATCGGCATTCATAAACGATACCGGACGAGAGGCGATGTATAATTTGCGTCCATCATTGACAATGGTAGGAGTTAAAATGACCATCGGAATAATGGCGCTTGTTTCATGCTCATTATAAGCAACAATCGATTTGTCCATCAGGCCTTCCGTAATCTGGTTCAATTGATCTTCAAACGTGTAGCTTCTGTCGCGCAGGTAATAGTTGCCGGCATACTCAAACTTGGTAAAGCCAACAAAAAGATCATTGGCGAGCAAACTAAAGATCAAAGGATTTAAATTATCAGTTGAAATTCTATCACGGTGACTGTTTGCGTATGGTCTTGTATTCTCTCCAAGTTTTTCGCGAAGTTTAAGTTCTCGAAAATAACTGGCACCAATCAACCCCCCCGAAGCTCCGGTGATCAGGATGCTGTTTTCCATTAGTTTTCCTTGTGTGATGCTATCAGCTGTTTGTAGTGCATTCAATGCCCAGAGTGCCGCGCGCTTTCCACCACCACTCACACACAAAAAAACCATTTTAGGCTTTTGATCAGCCGGGAATTTCTTTCTCCAATTTTGGAGCATGACCAGTGTTGTGTCTCTATCCCTTTCAATCGTAGTACTGTCATTTAATATTTTTAGTGAAGCAACTGAGTACTCAGCAGGTGGCTGCTGATAATCCAGTCCGAACGCTTCATATTTTTTGGAAAAGAAATCTTCTCCTACCAAAAAGTTTAAGATCAGAAAAATAACTAATGCCGTGGTAGCCGACCACCCGCCAAACCAATATGAAAATGCGCCTGATAGCATCACGAAGATGGTGAGAAAGATCATGACACTGGCAGCAGCCGGTAGTTGAAAGGAAGGGTAATCTTTAAAGATTCCAAGGAGCAAGACCAAAGCAAAAATAAACAACTCAATAATTACCAGGTTAAAATGATTCTGATCGAACACCTGAAGAATGGAAGTTTTGTCATAGAAGCTTGTATCTTCTACCTTTTTGATTCGGAAGTTGTGGAAGTAGTAATCAACACGCACTTGTTTTTTTCTTACGATGTCCAGTTTTTTCATGGCACTGGCTCGCGTTACCGCTACTTTCTGTTTTATCTTTTCATCAATACGACACACTACGTACTTAAAAATATCTTTGTTTGTGAGCCAGAAATAAGCAAAGAACATGAAGGTCATCACCACATATCCTATCAACAGCCCAGTCAGGTTCCATATCAGTTTAGTCCCTGTAGTGTATTGATTGTTTGTTTGGAAACTTACAATCTGATAAACATAGAGTGAGAGAAAGGCCAGAGGAATGATACCGTTATTGATCCAAAATTTTGTGAACGGTTTCGATAGAGTACCCACAAAAGAAAAACGATGCCCATCATTGATGTAACAGGTAATCTGGTAGGCAGCTGTGAACCCTGCTGTGGTGAGGCCGATAATGAAAAAACTCGTAAAATTCACCTTGTTCAGATATTCGGGGTCAAGAAACAAATATGGGATACCCAGGTATTTCCCAAACCCCCCGGTGATCATGGCAAAAAGAATGATCCAGCATAGCAAGAGTATGTGGTTGCGTCTGAAGTTGTTGAGTAACAACTGGATGGGGAACGAATAGCGAAACGCAACAAGAAAGTGGTAAAGCCTGCGGAGCATAGATACGTTATTCTTTCAATTTAATGATTTTTCTCTGTCTGTACTATGATCCATTTGATTCAATGATTACCATGATTTCTACGTAGCTGGGCCATCACAGGAATCACAAAATAATCACAGTTTAAGACAAACGACAGCAATTGTCACGAGAGTTCAATATACTTGCGTTGTTCTTTAAAAATAGAAATTATTGACCAAAGCCTTTTCCATATATCGCTCCTCAGCTGGCTCTGGCAAAACCCGTACCCTTGCTAAAGAATACCTGAAATTAGCGCTTGAGCACCGCGGATATTATTTCCGGCATATCCTCGCGGTCACATTCACGAACAAGAGCACCCAGGAAATGAAGGACCGCATCCTGTTTTATTTGGATGAATTTGCGAATGGCCGAAAAAACGATCTAACCGATGAACTGAAAAATGAGCTTCGGCTAGACGACAACACATTTCAGGAGCGCAGCAGGGATGTGCAGCGGGAAATCCTTCATAATTACAGTCAGTTTTCGATCAGTACGATTGATGCGTTCTTTCAAAAAATAATCCGTTCGTTTACCCGTGAGGCTGGATTAATGGGTGATTATCGACTAGAGGTTGAGCAAGACCTGGTATTGGAAGAAGTGGTTGATGAGTTGATTGACGAGTTAGGAAGTAATAAAGAGTTAACGGATTGGGTTGTTGAATTCGCCAAGGAAAACCTTGAAAACGAACGCGCCTGGGATGTACGCCTGAATTTGAGGGAGTTTGCTGAGCAGATTTTCAGAGAAGAGTTTAAAGTGATTGAGGATGATGTGATCAAGGAAACAAATGATCATAATTTTTTTAAGGAACTAAAAAGTAAACTCTGGCAAACAAAAAACGCTTTCATTGGAAAAGTATCGAAGCCTGCGTTGGAGGCTTTAAAGATTATGGAAGAAAAGGGTTGGGACCCCTCGGAGATCAGTTTTGGCAAGAACTCTGGATTGATCACATTTTTCAAAATGTTTGCTGCGGAAAAAAAGTTAAAGGAATTCAAAGAGCCCAGCGAGCGTATGCGTTCTTATTTTACGATACCTGAAAAATGGCCGAGTAAAACAACCTCTAGAGCACCTGAGATAAAACAAACAGCGAAAGATAAACTCATTCCAATTCTGGAAGAGCTAACTAAACTTTATGATAAGCACTTTGAACAAAGTTTAAGTGCTGAGCTCGCACTTAACAATTTCTATTCCTTCGGACTTATTGCGGACATATCCCGTAAGCTTAAAGAATACAAGGAACAAAACAACCTCATGCTCCTGGCGGATGCACCAAAGTTTTTGAATGGTGTGATTCAGGATAGCGATACGCCTTTTATCTATGAGAAGGTGGGCTCGTTTTACCGCAACTTTCTCATCGATGAGTTTCAAGATACATCCGGCTATCAGTGGAAGAATTTTTTACCACTACTCACCAATAGTCTGGATCAAGGCAATAGAAGCATCGTAGTAGGCGATGTGAAGCAGGCGGTGTATCGCTGGCGTGGTGGCGACTTGAATTTACTTCAGCAGGAAATAGAACAGCAAATTGGTAAGGAACGAGTTGATGTGATCGAACTTGGTACAAATTACCGAAGCGCTTCACGCATTGTGAGCTTCAATAACATGCTGTTTAAAACAGCCGCTTCACTTGTTGCACAGAAAACCAATGGCGCATTGCCCACGGATGCTTTTAAGGATGTGGCACAGAAAGGCGTAAAGAAAGAAGAGGGTTTTGTTCAAATTCAGTTTATTAAAGAGCAGCAGAAAGAGGATAGTTGGAAAGAGTTGGCCCTGGAACAAATACCCCTTCAGCTGGAGCAACTGCAATTGCTGGGAGTAAAATTAAGTGAGATTGCTATTCTGGTTCGAAAAAATGATGAAGGTCAGAAAGTCGCAGCCTATCTTCTGAACTATAAAAACTCCGACAAGGCAAATTCTAAGTGTTTGTATGACGTCATATCAAACGAATCACTGCGATTAGATGGCGCAGCTTCAGTAAATGTGCTGCTGGGTGCCATGCGTTATCTACAAAACCCCGAGGATGCCATTGCGCGTGCTCAACTTAGTTATGAGTTCGCGCGAGTGAAAGAACCAAACCGTGAGCTTACGGAAGTATTCATGGTAGCGAACCAGGTTTTTTTTGAAAGCAACCTGCCACCTGCTTTTTCAAAATCTAAAGCATGGCTGAAAAAACTTCCGCTGTTTGAATTGACGGAAACGCTTATTGAAATTTTTAAAGTAGGAGAAGAGATAGGCGAATTGGCCTATTTGCAAGCATTTCAAGACGTTGTTCTGGATTTCTACACTCGAGAACGAAACGATTTGGGTGCTTTCCTTGAGTGGTGGGAAGACAACAAGCATAAAAAATCGTTACAGATATCAGGCGAAGTGAATGCCGTGCAGATTGTTACTGTACATAAATCTAAGGGATTGCAATTTAAGTACGTTCTTATTCCATTTTGTTCGTGGAATCTGGATCACGAAATGTTTCGAGAGCCATTGCTTTGGGTGAAGTCTGATAAGTCTCCATTTCAACAGGCCGGATTTTTACCAATAAAGTATTCCAGTAAGTTAAAGGAGAGTTATTTCAGTTCTTATTACGAACAAGAGCTTATTCGCACATATCTCGACAATTTAAATTTATTATATGTAGCCTGTACACGTGCTGAACAGGGATTATTTATTACAGCTCCTCATCCAAAAAATAGAAACCAAAAGGAATCCGTAGCCAAGCTACTCTTTGAGAGTATTGGATCTGATTTCGAGTTGCAAAAACACTGGAATGAAAATGCGCAACAATGGAAAACAGGTGAACTAGTAGCTTCATCTGATGAAAAGAGAGAAAAGATATCATCTCTTCAGTTGAAAAATTACCCAGTTTCGACTTGGCGTGATAAACTCATCATTAAGCGATCATCCGCTTCGTTTTTTGAAAAACAGGAAGATGTAAGTCAGGAAAAGATTTTATATGGCCTGCATATGCATTCCGTGCTATCCCGAATCCGCTACGCAACTGAAATTGCGGATGCATTGGATTTAATTGTTGCAGAGGGTCTTATTATAGAGTCAGAAAAAGAACCGCTGCAAAAACAACTCAATTCACTTTTAAGTCAATCTCAAATCACAGATTGGTTTTCCAATGCCTGGGAGGTACGAACCGAAGTGCCAATCCTCTTGCCGGGTGGTGATGAAAGTCGCATCGACCGGCTGATGGTAAAGAGCAAAAAAGCGATCGTGGTCGATTTTAAAACAGGTGAACGCAATAAGCGTGATCTGCTGCAAGTATCGGACTATGTCAATATTCTCCATCAAATGAATTTTGCCGAAGTAGAGGGCTATGTTCTTTACCTGAGAGATATGGAAGTAGTGAATGTGGCCGAGCAGAAAGTAAAATCAGCAAAACGAAAGGAGAATAGGGATCAATTAGGATTGGAGTTTTGACCCCATCCTTAATCCTTCCCCAAATGGGGAAGGAGATAAAGTAGAAGTAAAATTTATGAGTCAATATCCATTTTTTCATGGTGCTTCTTCAAGTGCTTTTGATAAGGCCAGACAACTAAGAAGCAATATGACTCCTGCAGAGCAGGAATTGTGGAAACATATTCGCAGGAATCAGGTTGATGGTTTTAGATTCAGACGCCAGCATCCTGTTTCGCGTTTCATTCTTGATTTCTATTGCCACGAGTCAACGTTGGCGATTGAGTTGGATGGTTCAGTGCATGATCATGAAGATCAGAAAATATATGATCAAGAGAGAGACCGTGTAATTCGAGAATTAGGAATTGAAGTACTTAGATTTAAGAATGATGAAGTATTTGAGAATTTAGCAGATGTCTTGAATAAAATTTGGACACAATTAAAAAATCGCTTACAAGTGTTAACAAAGTCCTCCCGGGAAGGGGAGGATTTAGGAGGGGCGAATTCATGAAACCATTTCTACGCATACTTGCCGAAAAACTTTACAAGGAGCATCCACACTTGGATGAAATGACTCTTGTATTCCCCAACCGAAGGGCGGCCTTATACTTTAGAAAGTACGTAGCGCAATTGCTTGATAAACCAGCTTTCGCTCCGCGTCTTATTACCATTGAGGAATTCATCACAGGTTTTTCTTCGTTAAAAGTTCCCGATAAGCTTGAGCTTGTTCATCGGTTATACAAATCATATTATGAAGTCATAAATACGTCCTCAGAGGGAGAAAATTCCGGTGGTGAAGAATCCTTCGACCAGTTCTATTTCTGGGGTGATATGCTCGTGCGCGATTTTGATGAAGTTGATAAGTATATGGTGAATGCGGAACTTTTGTTCAAAGATCTCAGTAATCAGAAAGAACTTGATTCAAATTTTGATTTTCTTACAGAAGAGCAACTTAAATTTTTAAGAGATTTCTGGGGTGGCTTTGATGAGAAGTCGGGAAAGAATAAGGATAAATTTTTGAAGGTTTGGAAGCAGTTGCCGGATGCGCATCGTGAGTTTAAAAAGCAACTATTAAAAGAGGGGTTGGCGTATGAAGGCATGCTTCACCGTGAAGTGGCTGAAAAATTGGAAAGTGGAGAACTGAAGCCTGCTCATTCACCCACTTGGTTTGTTGGCTTCAATGCCCTCACCATGGCGGAAGAGAAAATAATTTCATGGTTTGTTGAGCAAGTAGGAGCCGAAGTGCATTGGGATTTAGATGCGTATTATCTCCACAACAAAACACAAGAGGCCGGTGAGTTTTTCAGGCAATATCAAAATCATGCAGTGTTAGGTAAAACATTTCCAGTTGATGTTCCGGCAAGTTTTCAATCACCTAAATCCGTAAAAGTTTTTGGCGCTGCCCAGCCGGTAGGTCAGGCTAAACTCATGAGTCAGTTGTTAGGGGATGCCTTATCGAAGGGCATGAAGCCAGAAGAAACATTAATTGTATTACCGAATGAAAAACTCATGCTGCCAGTGTTGCACGGCATTTCTGCCAGCGTGGAAAAACTGAATGTTACCATGGGTTTTCCACTCAGCAACACACCCATGTTTAACCTGATTGAATTGTTGGTTGAGTTACAAACGCACCGAAAGGGCGATGCATACAATCACCGGCAAGTATTGGCATTACTGGGACACTCGTATGTGGTGTCTGCTAATCCAGCCGGTGCTAATGAAAAGCGAAAACGTATTCAACAAGATAACATGGTGTCGGTGATGGGTAGCATGTTGCGTACCGAGCATGTTTTGCATAAGCAGATTTTTTGTGAGGTAACGGAGAACAGTATTCTCGACTACCTGCGTCAGGTAGTTCAACTTATCGGATCTCTGGAAAACATTGATGATCTTGATAAAGAGTATGCGCTTTATTTTTTGAAGTTCCTCAATCGAATGGAAGATGTATTGGGCACCGAGTACAGTAATTTAAAATCTTTTCTCCGGTTATTCCGTCAATTAGTGAAAGCTCAGAAGATCCCCTTTACAGGAGAGCCTCTAAAAGGGTTACAGGTAATGGGTGTTCTGGAAACACGTAACCTTGATTTTAAAAATGTATTCATCCTGTCACTCAACGAAGGTTCGTTGCCTTCCGGTGGAGGGAAAGGTTCCTACATTCCCTACAACATTCGAAGAGCATATCAGCTACCAACTGTTGAGCATCAGGATGCGATTTATGCGTACCTTTTTTACAGAGTACTGCAACGAGCTGAAAATATTTTTCTGTTTTATAATTCGGAAACCGATGTATTGGGACAGGGTGAGATGAGTCGGTATTTACAACAACTGCTCTATGAAAGCGGACTTAAACCTGAGCGAAAGGTTCTTCACAATCCGATTCAGCCGCTGCCGATAAAACCAATTACCATAGAAAAGAACAAAGATATTGTGAAGGCGTTGAGTTTACTGAATGAGGGCAATGTATACTTCAAAGGTATTTCTCCATCGGCTTTAAATTCCTATATCGAATGTCGGTTGAAGTTTTATTTTCGATACATCGCTAAAATAAAGGAACCCAATGAAGTAGAAGAGGACATCGATGCGCGTGTGATGGGAAATTTTTTGCACGATGTCATGGAGCTTTTCTACAAACGCATTCGCGAAAAGAAAAAGAGTAAAGGTATCGATACAAGCGACTTTGATCAGTCTGACAAAGTGATTGATCAATTAATTGAAGAAGTATTTATTCTTCAATATCATTTGGAGCCAGGAAAGAAAGTTGAGTTTGAGGGTCAGCGCCTGGTTGTGCGTGAAGTGGTGAAACGCTTTGCGATGCGCATCGTTGAGTTGGATAAAGGCTATGCTCCGTTTACGATGGAGGCCATCGAACAGGAGGGTATGCTCTATCAAATGAAAATCAATCAGGCTCCTGGTGTAGCAATAATTGGAGGTAAGATTGACCGGGTTGATAGTAAGAATAATATATTTCGAATTATAGATTATAAAACTGGTAGAGATAAACTCGACTTTGATAGCATCCCGTCACTTTTTGCACGTGACAATAAACGAAACAAGGCAGCCTTTCAAACTCTGCTTTATGCGTTGTTATACAAGTCCAACCTTACTAATACGGATGCAAAGTTAGTGCCCGGACTTATAAATCGAATGAGCTTGTTTGAAGACACCTTTCAATTTGGCTTTACCATGAACTGGCAACCAATTACTAATGTAAACCCGTTGCTGCCTGAATTTGAAGAACACCTGCGAATATTAATGGAGGAGATTTTCAATCCGGAAGAAAAATTTGATCAGACCCCCGTAGTAGAAACCTGTCGATATTGCCCGTACCAGAATATTTGTTATCGGTAGTTGAATCTTTAGATGCTAAGCACCGTTCACTTTTTTAAGTACAGCCTTGGAATACAACTCAAAATCTTTTACTGGCTCATGAGCACTATTCTTTTCATATGTTAGGAGTTTTGATTGACTAACGTACGAATTTCCCCAGTTATGATTTTACTCTTTTCCAAATTTGTGATCGATAAAATGGACCGAGGTAGCCTCTCACCTTTAAGGTATCCGAATCGACTAACCATAATGAAGATGAGTAGGTACTTCCATTTCCTGGATCAAGAATGTTCCCCTCTTCCCATTTGTCATCTGCTTTTTTAAAATTCCATATAATTCTCATTCCGACTACCTTTGAATTTTTTAGAGCGCCTTCACATTCGGTGCACACAGGGTCTGTTCCCTCGTGAGGTAATACGTAAATTTTGCGAATATAGCCTTGAAGCTCTCCGTTTACATTTTTGATTTCAACAATGGATTTTATTTTGTTCCAACGATCATCAATCGTGTGCCAAATCCCTACGGGTGTTTGTTCATTCGAAACTCCATCACGCTTCCATGTCTGTGTTCTGAAAAACATATCCAGTGGCCCCCCATAACCCCTGACTTGTAAGGTATTTGCATCTTCCAGCCAAAGTTTGCTAACGTAGACCTCACCGTTTTCAGGGTCAAGTATTTTTCCTGACGACCACGAATCACCGTTTAGCTTGAAGCCCCAGAGAAAATTCATATCAATCACTTTTTTATTTTTTCTTTCTCCTCGGCATTTTGTGCACACAGGATCTTCTCCCTGGTATGGTTCAAGAAATACCTTAATGATCTTACCTTCAATGCTTGCTGCTGTTTCTTTTATTTCAATAAGGGATAGCGGTGAACCGGTCTGTTCATTGTAGGTCATCCATTTTCCTGACACAGATTGTGCTATTGACGAAACAAAAGAAAGCAGCAAAATAATGGAGACTGCAACTGATTTTTTAACCGAGGTTTTTAGCTCACAAGATTTCGGTCTGGATTTTACTTCTTCAAAAGCTTCATGGTATTTCGCATGTTCTGTTTTCATGAGTCTGTCCCACCAGCTGAAATACAAGCCATAGTTGGAATGGAAATGCTCATGGTGCATATTGTGATGGGTGATGGCGGTGTTCCAGTTAACCCATTTGTTTTTTGTAAACCCTTTTGGAAGTATTTCAAATCCCAGATGACCAACTACATTCCTGACAATCATGTAGGTGAGAAAGAGGAATATCGTGAGCGGGTGCAGTGGCATGGTGAAAACCATAATCGGAAGAACCATTGCCTGAACGAGCGCCTCCCAGGGATGAAATGCATACGCGGCCCAGGGTGACGGATTAGTTGATTCATGATGAACCCGATGAACATATTTAAAAAGCTTTTTGGAGTGCATCAATCGGTGTGTCCAATAGAAGTAGAAATCATGGAATATTAGTGTTAGGATAAAGCTTGCGATCATGTAAACAATGCCATAGTCACTAATTTTGTAATAGATAAGGGTTATTCCTACTCGCTCGGAAGAATAGATGCCAAAACCAACTAATGAAAAAATGAGGACTGTGCTCATCGAATAACCAAATTCCTTCCACAACTGAGTTTGTTTTGGGAACACCTTTTGGATAAAGAGATGTTGCCACCATTTCTTTCCGATCACCCAGAAAAGTGTAAAGAATATACTGGCAGGTATTAGGTAACGTAATAGATCAAATAGGAAAATATTCGGCCATACTTCGATAAAATGTTTGGGTTCCATAATCATTTAAATTTATGGAGCAAACCTATGCCAAGGGTAATGAATATTCTCTTTGATAATGAAAAATGCTGGCTGATTTCGAAATCAGCATGAAATTATACCTGAACCTGACTTTTACGGTAGGCGGTTGGTGTTACACCCTTTAAATCCTTGAATGCTTTATTGAACGGACCTATAGACTGATATCCTAAATCGTAGGCTATTTCAAGAATAGTCTTTCGGGTCTGGGTAGGATCAGAAAGAATCTCACATGCATCGTTGATCCTATATTGGTTCAAGAAGTCATTAAAATTCCGAAAACCAAGTTGCCCGTTAATTAATCTTCTAAGTCTATACTCTTGCTCATTCATTAACGTGGCCAATTCGCGAATCGTTAACCCTTCTTTCTTGTAAACTTTCTGTTCCTCCATGAGTGTTTGAAGTTTCGAACTCAGCAATGGATCGTCAATAGGTTGGGGCTTTTGTTTCAAGATTTCTTTGAAGAAGAACCCTGATCGAATACCAAAATTGCTAAGCAGGAAGTAAAGGGTAATTCCAAATATGGAAACCCGTTGGAGTATTTGAAGACCTACTGTGGTCTGGCGTTCCATTGGAATAGCTTCAACAATCAAAGTAATTCCGATAATTGAAGCCGTTACAATAATAAAAGCATTCCGAAATCGTATCCTTGAATCAACCAGGTCACTTTGTTTTGTTTTTAATGCTGTATAAAGTCCTCCCAGCACAAAGCCGAGTGACACAGCTCCGGCAACAATGTTTGAAAGGCGTGCAAAGCCCGACCATGAAATCAAATAGCAGATGAAGAAATTGAAGTGAGGAACCAGCTGAACTCCGAACCAAACCAGGATGACAGGAGCAAACTTAAAGTGATCATCAAAAATGGCCCAGGCGAGCAACCAGAACAGCACAGGTATGCAGATAGCTCCAATCATGGCAATAATGCGCAACGCAGGCAAGGACTGAACTACTTCCGACTCAATAATTACATAGCAAAGTATGCTGAGCGTAAAACTGATCCCTGTCCAGGTATGCTGACCGCTTTTGGAATGCTTGGCAAGGAGTATGCACACTAAACCTAATAAGGTGGCCGTAACGATCTGTATGATTTCATTAACCTGCTGCATGAATATGGACTAAAAATAGGCTTTTTAATGACTTCTCAATCTATTCAATAAATATATTGAATAGATTGAACGATCCTGCTTCCTTTGTTGTCTTAGTGCTTTATACGGACAGACTATGAAAAAGAGAGAATTCAAGGATAGGGTATATGGCGAACTCGCCAGAATTACCAAGTCAATGGCAAACCCACACCGACTGGAAATTATTGAATTGCTGGCGCAAGGTGAGTTCTCAGTTGAGCAGATAGCCGAACAAACTAACCTTCCTGTTGCCAATGCTTCACAACATTTACAGGTACTGAAAGTTGCACAACTAGTTGATATCAAACGGCAGGGGAATTTCATTTATTACCGGTTAGCAAATGCTAACGTTTTTAAAGCATGGAAAGCACTTCGTGAGTTAGGTGTTGAACGAATTGCAACCATAGAAAAGCTGGTTAAGGATTTTAGGAAATCAAAATTTGATTTTGAATCCGTGACGATTGATGAACTCATCAGAAAAATAGAATCTGGTATGGTGACCATTCTCGATGTTCGTCCTGAATCGGAATTCAACAAAGGACATATTGCCAATGCGATTTCTATTCCGATAGATCAATTATCCAAACGACTTAAACAACTTCCCAAGCGCACAGAATTTGTTGCCTATTGTCGCGGACCGTTCTGCGTGTTTGCAGATGAAGCCGTTGCCATTCTTATTAAAGCAGGCTACAAGGCAACACGACTCGAAGAAGGTTACCCGGATTGGCAAATACAGGAGTTACCCATTGAAATTTCAATGAACTAATTACAATAGTGAGTAAGGAAATATCGCTTGGTCTGAAACAGAACTGGAAGCAATTCACATTGCTTGTGATTGTCAACGCGTTTGTGGGAGGCATGATTGGTTTAGAGCGAACCATTATTCCACAAATAGCGGAAGCAGATTTCGGTATTGCCGCAAAAACAGCCATCTTTTCTTTCATTGTAGTATTTGGTGTAACAAAAGCAATTACCAATTACTACACGGGTACGTTGGCGAATCGTTTTGGAAGAAAGAACCTTTTAGTTACCGGATGGCTCTTTGCCCTACCTGTACCTATACTCCTTATATATGCTCCAAACTGGAACTGGATCATTGTCGCTAATATTTTTCTAGGTATCAGTCAGGGACTCACCTGGTCGAGTACGGTGGTAATGAAGATTGATTTAGTAGGAGAGAAGGATCGCGGCTTCGCCATGGGACTGAACGAATTTGCCGGATACCTTGCTCTGGCAGCTATTGCTTTCCTCACGGGGTGGATCGCTAACACGTATGGATTGAGACCGTATCCATTTTATGTTGGAATCGGGATGGCAATAATTGGTCTGTTGATGAGTTGGTTATTTGTTAAAGACACAAACAAACATGTTCAACTCGAAGCTACTTCATGCAATATCCCAAAACTGAAAAACTTGTTTTGGGAAACCACCTGGCATCATAAGAATCTCGGCTCTATCACTCAAGCCGGACTTGTCAACAACCTGAATGACGGAATGGTTTGGGGATTGTTTCCCTTGTTACTTATTTCAAAAGGATTTGATTTTCATGAAATCGGTATTATTGTAGCTACCTATCCGGCCGTGTGGGGATTGGGACAACTTTATTCTGGAAAACTGGCTGATAAATATTGTAAGAAGACGTTATTGTTCATAGGAATGTTGATGCAAGGAATTGCACTGCTCGGATTAATTGGGGCAAATTCATTTTCTGATTTCATTATTCTCTCTTCCTTGCTTGGTATTGGGACGGCCATTGTGTATCCAACATTTCTCGCAGCCATTTCAGACTACACGCATCCCGATCAGCGACCAAAGAGTATTGGAATTTTCCGACTTTGGAGAGATTTAGGATATGCCATTGGTGCAATACTTACAGGCTTGATTGCAGATCGTTTTGGATTGGTAGTACCGATTTTAGCCATCGGATTATTAACGGTTGTGTCTTCATTGATTGTTAAACTCAGAATGAGTTGTGCACCGAAATCATACACCACTCCCACTGAAAATCTTCTCCGAAGTAATTACCAACTAAAGTTTTAGTTTAATTCCCCCATTTACAATAAAACCTTCAGTGTGTGTATACACTTGAGCAAACCCTGGATTTTGGTGTGGAGGCGTCACTACCTCTTCAAATTTGTTTTGACGTGTGTCTGTAAAATTTTCGAAGTTGATGAATACACTCACGGTACCGAATGTTTTTTCTGCGAAAAAGCCAAATTCCCACCAAATGGGAGATTTGCTGCCATCATCTAAATACTGATGATCCGTGAAATAACCTTCGAGCCCCAATTTAAAATTTCCATGTTTCTCCACTAAGGCGATCAGATTTAATTTACTCTGTGGCGTGAGGGTTACAAACTGGTTACCGGTTTTGTACAATGCTTTGGCATCAACAAGCGTATATCCAATAAAGAATTTAAAGGGATCGAAAATGAATCTGATGTTCGTTTCAAAACCTTTTGTGTGTATGTGTTTATTTTGATTACTGAAATACCAATCCATATTGATGTCTTGAGTAAGTACAAGCGGATTGGTAATTTCTGTATAGAAGAAAAGTTGGTTAAACGTCATGGAAAACTTGTCGGTAAAATCATGCGTAAAGTTAAGGTCAAGGTTAGCACCAAACGATTTTTCAACCTCCAGGTCTTCGGTTAAAGGCAATACGTTTTCAAAGAAGAGCGTTTCAGTTTCTTCAACAAAAAGGGTGGGGTTTTTATACCCTAAACCACTTCCTAACCTCACTGTAAAGTTTTCAGATACTTTGTGAAGAATAGAAAGCCGTGGGAGTGCAAATGTTCCGTACGTGAAATTGTGATCAATTCTCAGGCCGCCTTCTAATAAAAAATTTTCTGTAAGGTCCCAGTTATCCTGAGCATACACACTTGCAGTATTTAGGAGCTGGCTGCGGTCTGGGTTCCCATCCTCTTCCTGAAAATTGTCGTATAGGTAGTTTGCACCTACTACCAGTGTGTGTTTACCTACAGGGTTAATGAAAGAGACATCTGTATATGCGGTGGCTTGTGCTCCAGAAAAGGAATAATTGAGTTTGCCGAGCTCGCGTGTGAAGTAGTTTAAGGATTGTTTGATAACTAGCTGTTTGTTGCCCATCAAGTTTTTATTGAATGAAAAATAAGTAGTATTTCTATAGGACTTATTTTTCTCAAAATATTGATGAAGCGCATCCTCTTTACCGCGAATTACATATGTATCACCTCCAAACCTGTCGGAAGTAGTGAAACTATTTCCGATCATGATTGTCGTATTCTCATTTGGATATAGGAAGAGTTTAGGAAACACCGTGAATTCTTGTTGGCGTGGCAGCTCCGTAAAATCATCATCGTCTACATCATACTCTTTTTGAAAATGGTACGTTCCCAGAAAACTGAACCCCACCTTTTCTTTTCGTCCAGAAATAAATGTTCCTATATCACTACCCAGCGCAGACGTTTGATTTAGAATGACATTAATCTCTCGCTTCTCACGGGGTTCTTTGGTAATGAAATTTACAACACCGGCAATGGCACCACCACCGTACAACGTAGAAGCACTTCCTTTAATAATCTCCACCTGTCGGAGATCCAGTGGCGGCAAATCAAGTATACTTAACCCGCTTGAAAACCCGCTGTAGTTGGGAAAGCCATCTTTCAATAATTGCGTGTACTTGCCATCAAGTCCTTGAATGCGGATGGTTTGAGTAGCAGAGGTGTAGCTTGTTTGCTGCACTTGTATGCCTGTGCTTTCGTGCAATAGCATAGCCACGTTACTCGGGCGCATGTTAGACTTCTCATCTATTTCTTCTAACGATATGGTTTCTACTCTTGTGGGTATATTATCAATGGTTCTACTTACTCGTGTTGAGGTAACAATCACTTCTTCCAGTTCTTCATCGTTACCTTCTAAGGTAATTTCTATAGCATCATTATTCTCTCTAGGAAACGTGATCGTCATCTTTCTTTGTTGATAGCCAAGAAAACTAACAATGAATGTTTGTTTGCCATTTGGGACATTGCTAAGTTCTACTTCGCCATTTTCGTTGGCGCTTACACCCAATGTAGTTCCCTCCAATTGAAGAGTAGCACCCGGTAAAAGTTCTTTCGTGTCATGGTTCTTAATGACGGCCTTAAATGTATTTTGAGCACACAGTGTCCATGATGACAGCATCATGATCATTACAGGCATGATAAAAATTTTCATGATAAAATTATTTGAGTAGATTCTAAAAAATGGAACTCTGTCTCGAAGAGAGATCAACTCAACTTAGGGGGCTGCCAAACAGCATGCGGTATGATTTGTACCGTGGAGAGGAAGTAGGTATTAATCGTTTCGATAAACGTATGATTTGGAAGAGATAAAGTAAAGTATGTGGCCTGTTGAGCATGTGCACTGCAGCACTGACAGATGCAAAAGGGGGAACAGAAGTCTTGTTCTGAACTACTATGCGCGTGATCGCCAGCCTGGCTTATCGCGTAACCTGACTTAACTTCGTCCTGACAAGTATCAGAGTCACTGCATGGGAACACAGCCAGGCAAAGCAGGAATGCAGCATATAGGATAGAAGCGATCTTCACAAAGCAAATTTAATAATATACCGCTGCAACAAGTTTGCAAAAGGATAATTTTATCAGGTGTATGTTAAAATAAAGATGGTCTGTGAGACACAGGCCATCGAGTTCTAGTTATATAATATAAAGGTAAAAGGGAATCCTGGAAATCCGTTAGTCCTGGAAATCCTGGTTCAGACTAATAATTTCTATCCCGGTTCTCGCTACCCCAACCGTTGTTCGCGCTCGAATTTCCATTTGAGCTTGGACGCCCGCTGTTTCTATTTGGTCGTCCACTGTTTCCAGTTGGTCTTTTACTGTTGCTGCTAGATGGGCCACTGCTACGACTAGGAGAAGCACTGCTCCTTCGTTGTGAAGATGTGTTACTACTTCTTCTATTATTCTGTTGCGGTTGACGTAATGGTGGTGATACCCTTGGATTTTTCATTCCGGGAGTCATCGGATACGGATTATCTGTTACAACCGGAATTGTTTTACCAATTAGCTTTTGAATATCTTTCAGGTAATCCTTTTCCTCTTCGTCACAAAACGAAATTGATATGCCACTTGCACCTGCACGGCCTGTACGGCCAATGCGGTGAACGTACGTTTCAGGTACGTTCGGTAATTCAAAATTGATTACGTGAGAAAGCTCATCAATATCAATACCACGGGCAGCAATATCGGTTGCAACCAATACGCGTGTAGTTTGTGCTTTGAAGTTACTCAACGCACGCTGTCTTTGCGATTGTGATTTATTTCCGTGAATGGCTTCTGCTTTGATACCTGCTCCATTAAGATCTTTCGCAACACGGTCAGCACCATGTTTGGTACGCGTGAAAACTAAGGCAGTATTAATGGAACGATCTTGTAAGAGGTGATGCAGCAGTTTGCGTTTATTTCCTTTCTCTACAAAATAGATTGCCTGTTGAATCGTGTTGGCCGTAGACGCAACGGGAGTTACTTCCACGCGCTTCGGATTTGTTAAAATCGTGTTTGCCAACATGGAAATTTCAGTCGGCATGGTAGCCGAGAAGAAAATAGTCTGACGCTTCACCGGAACCTTAGCAATGATCTTTTTCACATCGTGAATAAAGCCCATGTCGAGCATGCGGTCGGCTTCATCTAACACTAACATTTTAAGGTGATCCAACTTTACAAAGCGCTGGTTCATCAAGTCGAGCAAACGACCGGGGGTGGCAATCAGAATATCGACACCGGAACGCAACGCGTTGGTTTGTGATTGCTGGGATACACCACCAAAAATAACAGTGTGTTTTATGCGAAGGTTCTTTCCGTACGCAGCAAAGCTTTCACCAATTTGGATTGCCAGCTCGCGTGTAGGCGTGAGGATCAATGCCTTGATACCCTGTGGACCTTTCACAAAGAGTTCATCGTTGTGAAGCAATTGCAATATTGGAATGGCGAAGGCTGCAGTTTTCCCGGTTCCGGTTTGTGCACAGCCCAGCAAGTCGCCTCGCTCTAACAATATTGGAATAGCTTGTTCTTGAATGGGAGTTGGCTTGGTATAGCCTTCTGTTTTCAGAGCTCTATAAATAGGCTCAATGAGATTTAATTTTTCGAATGACATAAATTTTGTTGTATTACACGGAATGCCGTGTTGCGTTTAAAAATGAATCCCTCTTGGCTCAACGCAGCGC
>JANNQJ010000421.1:0-1645 GCA_031400675.1 Cyclobacteriaceae bacterium | reverse complement strand
GAAGCAATTCCAGCTAGTTTGATTACACCAAATTCTACCAAGATTTATAAAATAGAGGAGAATGAAAATCCATATGTAGCAAAAGGTGAAGGTCAAGCCAAAGTGGTGCGTAAAGGAAACGAAGTACATGTGTATATGACGGCCATCCGTTCTCACTTAACTCCCGATAATATTGAAGGTGTTCGTGTAGGAGATGATGTTTATTTCCACGTAACGAATCTGGAACAAGATTGGGATGTACCGCATGGCTTTGCTGTAAAAGGCGCTACAAATGCCGAAATATTAATCATGCCCGGTGAAACACAAACGTTGAAATGGAAACCAATAGCCACAGGCGTAGTTCCATTCTATTGTACCGATTTCTGTTCAGCACTTCACCAGGAAATGCAAGGTTATGTTCGCGTATCTGCTGCGGGGAGCAACACACCGTTGAAATTTTCAACCGGGGAGACTGAGGACCAGAATAGTGGCGCTGGTAAATAGTCGAAGTAATAGTTTACAGGTTGAAATAGGTTCCGCCCTCGACTACAGTCGGGGCGGGACCTTCTTAAACTCGAAACAATGAAAAAAACCCTTAAGCCCTTATCCCGCCTTGTCATTGCAATCTCTGCACTGCTCATGATATCGGCTTACTTCGTGCCGCTTTGGCAAATCCTCATGTGGGCGCCACAATATCCCGAAGGGTTGGATATGAAAATATGGATTAACACAATATCCGGTGATGTGAAAATTATCAGCGCACTGAACCATTATATTGGGATGAAGCACATTGAGGTAAACATGTTCCCTGAGTTTAAGTACATGATTTATATTGTTGGTTTTATTATCGGATTCGGTTTGCTAACTGCATTGATTAATAAACGCTCGTTTCTTTGGATTTATTTTATCTTCTTGATGAGTGCTGGTATTGGTGCGCTCATTGATTTTTACTTGTGGGGTTACGATTACGGCCACAACCTGGATCCTACGGCTCCCATTGTTGTACCCGGTATGTCGTATCAACCTCCGCTTATTGGCACTAAACAATTGTTAAACTTCACTGCATTCTCAGGGCCAGATATTGGAGGGTGGATATTTGTTGCATCTTTTTTACTTGTGATTGCAGCTATTGCAATTGAAAAATTCAATTTTAAAACAAAATCAATTTCTATATGAAGAAAGTTCTTCTGGTATTTTTTCTTTTAACGGGTTTTAATCGGGTATATGCATGTGAAATTTGTGGCTGTGGTGTAGGAAATTTTTACCTGGGCATGGTACCTAAATTCAATAGTAAATTTGTTGGTGTACGGTATCGTAGTATAAACTATAAATCACAAATGCACGATGATCCGTCCGAGTATAGCAATGATCACTATCAGACCGTAGAGATTTGGGGTGGATGGAATGTAAGCAATAAAGTGCAATTGATGACTTTTATTCCTTATCAATTCAGTCAGCGTATAACAGATGATGGTGATAAATTCAGCAATGGTTTAGGGGACATCACAATACTTACAAATTTTAATTTTTGGAATTATAGTGCTGGCAATGTAAATCACCTGCTATGGCTTGGCGGTGGGGTCAAACTTCCAACCGGACAATACAAGATTAATTTTGAAGACCCTGATAACAATTTGGGTGATCCGAACGCACAGGCAGGAACAGG
>JANNQJ010000420.1:0-9600 GCA_031400675.1 Cyclobacteriaceae bacterium | reverse complement strand
GTAAACTCGTGTTTTCCCTCTTTGCGGAATTCGATTTCGTAATAGGTATTCTCAGGGTAAATTTCAAAGGTTTCTCCCGCATTGAAAATCCTTTCACCCTTATAGTTAATATCCTTTTTAGCGATGACTTTATACTTATCGTTGGTAAGCTCAATTTCATTTTTACTTACATAACCACGCTTGTCTCTGGGTTCATATCGTTCACCGAGGTATTCAATTTCATACCCTGCCATGGTGCGGGGTTCGTGCACAAATAGTAATAAATTCTCACGGTTCACTTCCTCGGTAAGTTGTTTAGAGATCAGCATGCCCGTATTGTTGAGCGACACTACTTTTGAGTATCCCGAAGAAAACATCATGCCGACCAACATCATACCTACACCAATGTGTGCAATGGCACCACCCGATAACGAAGGGCTTGACTTAAGAATTGAAAATAATATTTTGGAATTGGCAACGATTGTAAATACTCCTGCAAACGTGAGGATGATGTAGGAAATTGTAAATACTTTTCCAAATGTGATAATGAGTGCAAACAACACCAATGCAATAATGAAGGGTGTGTACAACTCCTTTTTCAGTTCCTCCTTATCAATTTTTTTCCACCAGAAATACTGACCAATGGCAGAAAGTAATCCAACCGCCACAGCAAACCACAATTGGAACTTCGAGTAAAAAACAACCTGATCGGCCGGTGGCGCCAGGTTTGAACTTCCGCCTAGTAATCCTACAATATTATTCCATACCGGTATGGAAGTCGGCAACAATACTTGAAAACCCATCAAGCACAAAACTGTTGCACCAATGAAAATCCAGAACTCGCGAGAATACGTGGAGGCTTCTTTTTCGGAAGCTGGTATTTCTTTCCATCGGATAGCCGCTAGCACAATTGCCCCTGCCATGAAAAAGAAAAGGTAAATCAGAAGTTGACCCGATAACCCTAAATCTGTAAATGAATGAACAGACGCATCACCGAGCACACCGCTACGCGTTAAAAAGGTTGAGTAGAGAATAAGAATGAACACCGTGATTACTAAAATAACAGAAGCCTTGAGCGCAGTCTCACTGTTCTTATACGTGATCATCGTATGAATCGAGGCGATCAGAATCAACCAGGGAACATACACGGCATTTTCAACGGGATCCCAATTCCAGTATCCGCCAAAGTTCAGCGTTTCGTAAGCCCAGTAGCCACCCATTAAAATTCCCAACCCGAGTATGGCGCCCGAAAAAAGTGCCCAGGGCAATGCTGGTCGTACCCATTCGCGATATTTTTTCAACCATAATCCTGCAATACAAAATGAAAATGGGATCAGTGTTGTAGCAAACCCAAGGAACAACGTAGGGGGGTGAATCACCATCCAATAATTTTGTAGTAGCGGGTTTAATCCATTGCCATCTTGTGGAATAAAATCTGGTTGTATCTTAAAAATCGGATCAGGCATGGCATCACGGAGCAGAATAAAGGGAGAGCTTCCAATTTTAAATTCAAGTCCCGGAATTACGACACCTAAAATCATGGAGGCAATAAAAGCCTGAACGAGCGCAAACACAGTCATCACAGGGGCTTCCCAAAAGCGATTGGTGTAAATTAATATAACACCCAACACAGCATGCCAGAACATCCATAATAAAAAGCTACCCTCTTGTCCGTTCCAGAATGTTGAAATCAAATAGTAAGCAGGAAGTTTTTTATCGGAGTGGGCGTATGCATAATGATATTCAAAGTAATGGTTCGCAATGATGGTGAAGAGTGTAACAACAATTCCCAGTACAGCTAGAGCATGAATATAAAATCCAATTCTTCCATTGAGTAGCCATTGATTTTTCTTGTCGACCTCCTGAGTGTTTGTTGCTTTGAAGTACGAGAAGGCCGTAACAAGGGCTGCTACAAAAGAAGTGATGACGAAAAGATGACCCAGATTACCGATGAGATAGTGCATTCTTATTTTAGATTGTAGATTTTAGAATTAAGATTTAAAGCTGTTATTAGATTTAGACGAGAATAGAGATGATAAGTGTAATCTAAAATCACAGATCTAAAATCTAAAATTATAGACTCGCATTAAGTTTTTGTTCCTGATATTTAGAAGGGCACTTCAATAGAATTTTTTCAGCAACAAAAGTATCATCCTGGTAACTTCCAATGACAACAACTTTTTCAGAACGAGTGAAATCTTGCGGCATGGGTTCGTTAAATACCACGAGTTGTTCCTTCTTGTTCTCATCAATCATGATAAATGAAAATGAAACGAGGTCTGCCCCCGGCATAACGCCAACAACATTTCCATTGGCATCTTTTTTCAACTCTCCCACAACGTGAATACTGTTTTTACTTCCGTTAGAGGCCAGTTGGTAGGCTTGATCGAATGTTACGTAGGTGCTGGCATCATCAGCTGTAGTCATAATAATGCCAATTCCCACGGCTATTATAATAATGATAAGAATATGTGATTTCTTCATCTCTGTCCCTGTTAAGCACTTCAAAAGTAAGTTATAAACCCTGAAGAAAAATGACTTTTAACAGGATATTAACAGAAAAGACGGCACTTGGTGGTAAATGATTAGCGCTTATCTGAAAGCTTATTCTCTAGTTTGGTAATCTTGCGATCAAGTAAAAATAAATAGGTGATTAAGCCTGTAAGCACAATAAGAATTATACCAACTACCACATAAATTTTACCGCTCGAACGCATGACATCTGCCATTTCTGCATCCTGCGCATTGGCAGTTAAACTCATGGTCATCAGTAAAAAGAGGTATATGATTTTTTTCATAATTCAGATTCTAAAATTTTTTCTTCAACCGTTCTGTATCGAACACGCAACGAGACAATCCAAAGCCCAATAAGAAACCAGGCGATTACTGCCGGATAGAATATCAGGCGCATGCGACTGTCAAGGTCATACGCATTAAACCCGGGATTGCCTCCGTTTCCGGGATGCATGGAATCTTCCAATCGTGGTATAATGAAGATGAGGGGTATCATCGTGGCAAATGCAAAAACATTGTAGATAGAGCTTAAGCGAGCGCGTTGCTCTTCATTGTCTAACGACCCTCTTAATACGAAATAAGCGAAGTACACCAACAACGCAATAGCTGCTCCTTTTTGTTTCGGATCACCATGCCATGGCGAACCCCACGTATAATTAGCCCAAAGCATTCCGGTAACCATTCCAAGAATTCCAAATGCGGTACCCACATTAGCAAATTCCACCGATTTAATATCATCACTATGAAGCGGGTTTCGTAAATACTTTATCGCATAATAAACCGACAACAGATACAGCAACACCATTCCAAACCACATGGGAACATGAAAATAAAGTGCTCGGACGGTTTCATTGAGAATGTTTAACCTTGGAGCTTCAAACAACAGTCCAGCACTGTGTACATAAACTAAAAGAATGACCGCTAAAATTTTCCACCAACTCAGTTTCATTATCAAATTATCAAATCAACGAATTATCAAATCAACTCCGCCAAATATACGGGAAGAGCACGTACCCTAGCGCACCTGCAATACAATTTATTGCCAGCAGGTTTAAAAGTTCATCGGTACTGGATGCACGATCAATTCCATCCACCGCATTTTTCGTAATGCGCACGGCCATCAATAAAATTGAAATAACAACCGGAAAACTAAGTACCGCCATTAATACATTGCTATTGTTCGCTTTTGCAGCTATTCCTGATATCAAACTAAGCGTGGCTGAAAATCCAACCGAAGCAAGCAACAATGCGAGGAAGAAAGTAAGTTGATCTTGTACGGGGTTATAGATGAATATTGAAAACAAAACGTATCCTGTCAGAGAAATTACTACACATAAAATGGTATTGTAAATAATTTTTGAAAGCATAATCTGTTGCGGACTAGCAATGGTATAGTAGTAGATGAGAGTTCCTCTTTTTTCTCCTATAAAACTTTTCGCCACACTGTTTACTACCGAGAAAAGAATGGTAAGCCAAAATAAAGCAGACCATGTATTGGGGCTTATTGCATTTTGGTGAAGGTTAAAGGTAAGGTAACAGATGAACGTAATACTCAACAAATAAAGTCCTAACCCGGAAATCACCGACTTACGTCTGAGTTCGAGAATAAACTCCTTCTTCAGTAATGCTATAACAATAATCGGTTTCAATTCCCTGCCAACTTATCTTTTTTATTTGCTCTCTCAAAATGATTATAGATTGCTTATGAATACTGTGGCATCCTAAAATTTTTCATCAGCAAAAACGCCCATAAATCCTGATCAAAATTATTAGTTTTGCTCTCCTTTAGTTCATAAAAATGGCCAAAAAACCCTCTATTTTAGTTACCGGTGCCGCGGGGTTCATCGGTTTTCACCTTTCGAAGAAGCTTTGCAGTATGGGGTATTCGGTTACCGGCATCGATAACCTCAACGATTACTATGATGTTAACCTCAAACACTCCCGACTTAACCACTTAAAGCAACTCGCAGATTTTACATTTCACCAGCTTGACCTAACCGATAAAAAAGGTATCGATGAGCTCTTCAAAAAGAGTGGCTTTAACTATGTAGTCAACCTGGCCGCTCAGGCTGGAGTTCGGTATTCACTTACCAATCCGTACGCATATCTCGAAAGCAACCTTCACGGATTCCTGAATATTTTGGAAGCCTGTCGCCAAAACAAAACTGAGCACTTAGTTTATGCGTCATCGAGTTCGGTGTATGGAGCGAATAAGAATATGCCATTCTCCGTACATCATAATGTTGATCACCCCATCTCGCTCTATGCGGCTTCTAAAAAATCAAATGAGCTGATGGCGCATACGTATTCTGCACTTTATAATTTACCAACTACAGGTTTACGTTTCTTTACGGTGTACGGTCCTTATGGCCGGCCCGATATGGCGTTGTTCATTTTTACAAAAGCTATTTTAGAAGACAAGCCAATTGAAGTATACAATCATGGAAAAATGAAACGTGACTTCACCTATATCGATGACATTGTGGAGGGAATTGTACGCCTGATTCCAAACATACCTACAGGTAATACGTCCTGGAATGGAATGCAACCCGATGCCGCCACAAGCTTTGCTCCATACCGTTTATACAACATTGGCAACAATAAACCGGTGGAGCTGATGCGTTTTATAGAAGTTATTGAAGAGAAGCTGGGAAAGAAAGCTGTAAAGAATTTACTACCGATACAAGAAGGCGATGTGCCTGAAACTTTTGCAGATGTAGATGATTTAATTCGCGATGTGGGTTTTAAACCCGCCACTAGTATTGAATCGGGTATCGAAAAATTTATTACGTGGTATACTGAATATTATAAGAAGTAAGTAAAATGGAAAAAATTGGAGTTATTGGCTTGGGATATGTTGGCCTTCCGCTAGCTGTAGAGTTTGGAAAAGTTCTTGATGTGGTGGGCTTTGATATTAATCAAGAACGAATAGAGGAACTTAAGAAAGGGTTTGATCGAACTAAAGAAGTTGAATCAAATGAATTAAAAAGTTCCTTAAAACTTTCTTTCTCTTTCAATCTTGAAGATTTAAAGTCTGTCAATTATTTCATAGTTACCGTACCCACTCCTGTTGACGAATACAAAAAACCCGACTTAACTCCACTGATCAACGCCAGCAAAACAGTGGGGGGCGCTCTTAAAAAAGGAGATATCGTTATATACGAATCAACCGTTTATCCGGGTTGCACCGAAGAAGATTGTGTACCGATCCTAGAAAAAGTGAGCGGCTTAAAATTTAATGTTGATTTCTTCTGCGGATATTCTCCAGAGAGGATCAACCCGGGAGATAAACAACATCGCGTAACCACCATTAAAAAAGTAACAAGTGGAAGTACGCCTGAAATAGCCGAGAAGGTGGATAAGCTTTATAAGAAGATAATCACAGCCGGAACGCACAAGGCATCTTCTATAAAAGTTGCGGAAGCCGCCAAAGTAATTGAAAACGCACAACGTGACATCAACATCGCTTTTGTAAATGAACTGGCATTGATCTTCGACCGCATGAATATTGACACTCATGAAGTGCTTGAAGCAGCCGGCACCAAATGGAATTTTCTTTCATTCAAGCCTGGCTTGGTGGGGGGTCATTGCATAGGTGTTGATCCGTATTACCTGACTCACAAAGCCGAAAGTGTAGGCTATCATGCTGAAGTGATTACTGCAGGAAGACGCATTAATGATAATATGGGGGCGCACATTGCAGGCCGTGTTATTAAATTAATGGCACAGCATGAACAGCCAATACATAAGGGCAACATCTTAGTGCTTGGAATTACCTTTAAAGAAAACTGCCCCGATATCAGGAATAGCAAAGTAGTGGATGTGATTCGGGAGTTGCAAAGCTTTGGCACAAACGTGGATGTTTACGATCCACAGGCAAATGCAGCAGAAGTGAAGCATGAATATGGATTATCTCTTATTGATGCCCCAACAAAAAAATATCACGCCATCGTTTTAGCCGTTAGCCACAATGAATTCAAGCCACTCGACTGGAGTAAAATCAAAGATGCTAAAACAGTAGTATTCGATGTAAAGGGTCATCTGGATAAATCTTTAACCACCGCTAGGCTGTAGTATGAAAAAAATACTGGTTACAGGTGGCGCGGGGTATATCGGTAGTCATACCGTAGTGGAATTAGTAAAAGCGGGTTATGAACCGGTTGTAATCGACAGTTTCATTTATAGTGATGGCTCACTAATCTCCGGAATTGAGAAGATTACAGGAAAAAAAGTAAACTTTCATAAAGGAGATTGTTGTGATAAAAGTTTTGTTGCCCACATTTTTAAAACCCAGGGACCAATTGATGCAGTTATTCATTTTGCTGCATTAAAATCAGTGGGCGAGTCCGTGGAAAAACCTCTTCAATATCACCAGAATAATGTGGGGTCATTGCTCACACTCTTAGAGGTCATGAAAGAAAATTCGGTGACCGATTTCATCTTCTCTTCCTCTTGTACGGTGTATGGGCAACCTGATCGAATTCCTGTGAATGAAACAGCTCCTTTCAAAAGGGCAGAATCACCCTACGGAGCAACCAAGCAAATCTGTGAACGCATTTTAGAAGATGTGAGCATAACCGGCTACAGGGTAATTTCACTTCGCTACTTTAACCCGATAGGTGCGCATCCCAGTCTGCACATTGGAGAAATGGCGATAGGAACACCCAACAACCTGATCCCTTTTGTAACTCAGACAGCAGCAGGTGTAAGAGAAAAACTTACAGTGTTTGGCAATGACTACGATACGCCTGATGGTTCGTGCGTACGAGATTATATTCATGTAGTAGATGTGGCCATTGCGCACGTAAGCGCGTTGGAATATTTGAAAGCTCAATCTTTCAAAAAATTGTACGATGCGTTCAACCTGGGTAGCGGACAGGGTGTCTCCGTTCTTGAAATCCTTGAAAAATTTAAAAGTGTGACAGGGAAAAATCTTGCCTATGCTGTCGGGCCAAGGAGATCGGGTGATGTTGAAAAAGTATATGCAGACCCCGTAAAAGCCAATAAAGTACTGAATTGGAAAACTACGCTTTCAATTGAAGATGCCTTACTTCATGCTTGGGGATGGCAAAAGAAACTAAAGTGATTTTAGATTTTGGATTTGAGATTTGAGATTGATATTAACTTTGCAGAATCCAAAAACCATTTATACTCAACATCCATATATTTCAGGTAACCATCATGGTAATCATACAAATCACAAGAATCATAGTTTAAGACAATATGGAGAAAATAAAAATGGTCGATCTGCAACAACAATACCAGCGGATCAAACCTGAAATAGATGCTGCCATACAAGATGTCCTGAACTCAACAGCCTTCATTCAAGGTCCACAAGTTGGAGAGTTTGCAAAAGCTTTAGCTAATTACACAGAAGCGAAGCATGTTATCACCTGCGCGAATGGTACAGATGCCTTACAAATCGCTATGATGGCCCTCAATTTTAAACCAGGTGATGAAATCATTTTGCCAGTTCATACCTATGTAGCCACCGCAGAGGTAATTGCTTTATTGGGGCTTACGCCAGTATTTGTAGATGTTGAAGAAAAGAGTTTCAATATTGATGTTTCTCAAATCAAAAATAAAATCACAAAAAAAACAGTCGCCATTGTACCGGTGCACCTGTATGGGCAATGCGCCAACATGGAAGCCATTCTAAAAATAGCGGAGGAGCATCAGCTCTATGTAATTGAAGATGCTGCTCAATCACTAAGTGCTGATTTCATTTTCTCGAATGGTAATAAAAAGAAATCCGGAACAATCGGAACGATTGGTACCACTTCATTTTTTCCTTCTAAAAATCTTGGTTGTTATGGTGATGGTGGAGCAATTTTTACAAACGATTCTTCACTGGCAGAAAAATTAACGATGATGGCTAACCACGGGCAAAAAGTGAAATATCATCACGATACCATTGGTGTGAACAGTCGGTTAGATACATTGCAAGCCGCTATCCTCAATATAAAACTCAAATACCTCAATGAGTATACAAAAAAGCGAAATGAAGTTGCAGACTACTACGATAAGACTCTTTCCAGCATCAGTCAGTTTGAACTACCGTATCGAGTGTCGTATTCAACCCATGCATTTCACCAATATACTGTTAAAGTAAAGGGAGTTGATCGAGACGAACTCAAACTCTACCTGGATAAATGCGGAATCCCAACGATGATTTATTACCCGGTTCCTCTACACTTTCAAAAAGCCTATCGTCAGCCGGGAGTTGAACTGGGAGCTTTTCCGGTAACCGAAAAATTATCAAAAACGGTGCTTTCATTGCCGGTTCATACCGAAATGAATGAAGAGCAATTGAGTTACATTTGCACTATCATTCGGAATTATTTCTAATAAGCATGAAGGAAAAATCATATACCGTTCACCCAAGTGCTGTGATTGATGACGGCTGCGAAATTGGTGAAGGAACAAAAATCTGGCACTTCTCTCACATCATGTCGAATTGTAAAATCGGCAAAAATTGTAACCTCGGTCAAAATGTAGTAGTGTCACCCGAGGTTATTTTGGGCAATAATGTAAAGGTGCAAAACAATGTCTCAATTTATACGGGAGTGGTTTGTGAAGATGATGTCTTTCTTGGTCCTTCCATTGTATTCACGAATGTGATTAATCCACGAAGTGCTGTGAATCGCAGAGGGCAATATGCAAGGACATTGGTTAAGAAAGGTGCATCCATCGGTGCAAATGCAACCATTGTTTGCGGAAACGACATTGGAAAATTTGCATTTATCGGGGCAGGTGCTGTTGTCACTAAAAATGTTCCTGATTATGCTCTCGTCATTGGAAACCCAGCCCGTCAAACTGGTTGGATGAGTGAGTACGGTCATAAACTTAAATTTGATAATAAAGGTCTTGCCGTTTGCCAGGAAAGTCAGGAGAAATACAAATTAGAGAATAACACAGTTACAAAAATTTCATAACATGAAGGATTTTGCCCTCATCGGTGTTGCCGGATATATTGCCCCCAGACATTTGCAAGCTATACGCGACACAAAAAATAATCTCATTGCAGCGCTCGATAAATTTGATACCGTAGGCATTCTGGATTCCTATTTTCCATCTGCAGATTTCTTTACCGAGTTTGAACGATTC
>JANNQJ010000419.1:0-2488 GCA_031400675.1 Cyclobacteriaceae bacterium | reverse complement strand
GCCATTGAAGCTTTTGATTATGATGTCGCTGGCTATTTGTTGAAGCCCGTTAAGGAGTATTCTAAATTTCTAAAAGCCGTGCTGAAAGTGAAGGAGCGATTAGCGGCAAAAACTGAACTCCTCAACAGCGACAGTATTTTTGTGAAAGTAGATTCATTATTAACTCACCTTGTGTTAAACGATATTTTGTGGGTAGAAGCATTCGGAGATTATGTTAAGATTAATACAGATAAGAAAGTATTTACAGTATATAATACTATGAAAGCGGTTGAAGAGAAACTTCCAGCCTCCGTTTTTATGCGTGTTCACCGATCTTTCATCGTCAACACCAAAAAAATCACCAATATTGACCAGGGAAATCTTTTAATTGAAAAGAAGATAATTCCCATAGGTAATTCATACCGTGAACAACTTATGAAGAGCCTGAATATGCTCTAAAAAATCGAGGAGGCAGGTAAAATCTTTTTTTTGCGGTTAGTTTGATATTTTTTCACCGTGTAGGAAGCCAGATTCATCGTGCTGACCCCATCGATTACCGAATAGTTTCGATCACTCATGGAAAGGCTGCCTAAGTTTGATTTATGATCCAAGGCAACGCGAATACTTCGATTAAATCAGACAATCCTGTAACACGACTAGAGCTTACACTGGAAAATATTGAGTGTGCCGAATTGATTGCCAAATTAACTGAGCAAAATGCCAATCTTCAGCGAATGCTTGAGATAGCGCATCAGGAAGAAAAAAAATCCAAAAAATTATTATCGGCTATTCGTCATTTTAATTCCCATGCTGTTCGTGGTTCCCTGACACGTATTTGGGGCTTATCAAACGTGATCAAACAAACAACGACTATGGAAGAAGTTCAAAAAATGGCCAATCTTTTGCACAAGGAAGCTTCCAACCTTGATGAGGTTATCAGGGCCGTGAACGCAAAATTAAACGCCCGATCAGAAGCCAGCTAGACTGCATTGTATGAAAAACAAATTTTCCATCTATCATTATTACCAACGTGTCAGGATATTTGGCTACCTATTGATTATATTGGTGGCCATAATTTCCGTTTCTCAATGAGATGTTTTGTCTTCCTAACTGTAGCTGCTTGCCTTTCCTTTGATGGGATGGCGCAGGATAAGCCACAATCTTTAGTGATTACAGCCATTGAAAGACGGGGGGTATTACCACAGTTTTTGGCAGAACGGGATGGGGCTCTTTATAGTTTTGCCCACAAGGGAGACACTCTTTTAGAAAATAGAACCTTAGGCCTTAGGATTAACATCCCACGAGGTTTTCGATCTATTGATTTTGAAGGTCTTGTTCGTGAGCAACTTCTTCAGACAGGGTTTTCGATTCGGTCCTTTCTCGACATCCAAATTGTTTATTTCGATTATAATAGTGCACTTATACGCAATGATGCAAGTGCTGAGTTGGATAAACTCGCCTTGTTGATGCTAACCTATCCATTCGCGAAAGTTGAAGCAATAGTTCATTCGGATAGCCGGGGCTCTAACGAATTTAATCACAAACTTGCTACCAAAAGGGGTGACTCCATTCTCGAATATTTAAAAGAGGCCGGAGTAGATATTGCAAAACTAAGTATAAAAGTTTCTGGTGAGGAAGAATTGGTGAACGATTGCCTTGACAAAGTGAACTGCGATGAAATGCTTCATCAACTTAACCGAAGAGCGGAATTCATTTTTAATCCACTGGATAAATGAAGAAAGAATTCTTTCTGCTGGTGGTTTGCATGGCCATTGTTCTCCTTACAAATGGGCAAACATTGTCCTGTGAGGCAAGTTTGTTTTTTGAACATAACAAAGGTTGTTCGTCTGAAGCCCGCGGACAAAAGTGTATTGAACTGGATATTACTCATTCAATTGATAAGGAGGGTAAAGAATTTGTCTATGCCTGGAATTTTGGTGACGGCACCGTACAGCGAGGGGCACTGACAGAGTACTGTTATGAAAAATTTGGCACATACAGTATTACACTTGATCTACTCGATCCAAAGACTGATCTCGTTATTCGAAACGAACTTGCTACTACGGTAAACTTATTACCCCATATTGAATATGGAACTGACACCCTTCTCCAAATGTCTGCACGGTTTGCATTTGATAAAGCCTGGATGGCGGATATTGTTGCAGAAAAAATATTCTGGAGGATAGAGAATGAATTTTATTGCGGTGAAACAGCCCAACATACATTCAAGACAACTGGGTTGCACATTCTTGAAATTGGTGTTATCGGAAAAGATGCATTGAATGAAAATTTTTCAGGCTGTACGTTAACTGCCGTTTTTATCAAACCTAAACCATGAGTAGAAGAATACTTTATTTTATTTTGGCCTTCTTGCCTTGTATTGCTGAAGGGCAGCGTGTGCCTAATGAAATAGAGAACATTGACTATCTGGTTACTTATGGTGCGCAAGCCTCAACTTCTTTTGGTGATGATGATCATGTGCAAACCTTATTTTTCAGTGTGCCTCGTA
>JANNQJ010000418.1:0-3530 GCA_031400675.1 Cyclobacteriaceae bacterium | reverse complement strand
ATCAGTCGGCGACCGACCTCGTCGGTGCACTGGAGCGGGCGCGGCGGGCGATGGAGCGCGCTCCGGCTCCGCCAATGGTCGGGCCGGCGGGCGTGAAATTGCGCGCAGAAGCAGAGGTACCCCCCGTATTGCCAATAATTTATTGCGAAGAACTCGGGATTTTGCCCAGATCAAAGGAGATGGCACCATCACCATGGCCATTGCACAGATTGCATTAAATGCATTGGATGTAGATGAAAACGGATTAGACGACATGGATAATCGCATTCTCATGACCATCATCGAAAAATTTAAAGGCGGGCCGGTTGGTATTTCCACCATTGCTACTGCTGTAGGAGATGAGGCCGAAACCATTGAAGAGGTGTATGAGCCGTTCCTGATCCAGGAAGGTTATCTCAAACGAACTTCCCGTGGACGTGAAGCAACGGAAAAGGCTTACAAGCATTTGAAGATTATTCCACCTGCCAGTAAACGGGCTGGTCTGTTCGACTGATCCCACCAAGGGAATGAAAAAATTCTCTCAACACACTTCAATCATTAAATCTATTGCTCAAGAGCTAGGCTTCAGTTTTTGCGGTATTTCAAAAGCTGAATTTCTAAAAGAAGAAGCCCCACAATTAGAAGAGTGGTTGAAACGTGGCTACCAGGGAAGCATGGGATACATGGAAAATCACTTTGATAAACGTCTCGATCCAACATTACTTGTTCCGGGAGCTAAATCTGTTATTAGTCTTATCTACAATTACTATCCTGAAAAAGATTTAGCAAAAGATAATCAGCTTAAGATTGCCAAGTATGCGTATGGTGAAGATTACCATTTTGTTCTAGAGGACAAACTCAAAGAATTTCTTCAACACATACGCGAACAAATTGGGGAGGTTCACGGACGGGCTTTTGTAGACTCGGGCCCGGTCATGGAAAGGGCTTGGGCTAAGAAAAGTGGAATAGGTTGGATCGGTAAAAACAGTTTGCTTCTCAACCGCTCCATGGGAAGTTTCTTTTTTTTGGCAGAGCTCATCATTGATCTTGAATTAGAATATGACGGTCCGATAAAAGATTATTGCGGTACATGTACTGCCTGCATGGATGCGTGTCCTACCGATGCCATTCCTCAACCCTATGTGGTAGATGGTAGTAAGTGTATTTCTTATTTTACAATTGAACTAAAAGAAGAAATCCCATCTTCTGTAAAGGGAAAATTCGAGAACTGGATTTTCGGATGCGACATTTGTCAGGATGTGTGTCCGTGGAATAGTTTTTCAAAACCACATTCAGAACAACGTTTTAATCCTCATCCGGATTTAGTGAATATGAAGCATGAGGATTGGAAAGAAATTACGGATGAGGTTTTTCAAAAAATTTTCAAAAAATCAGCGGTGAAGCGAACGAAGCTGGAGGGACTGAAAAGAAATATTCGATTTGTTATTGAGGGCCTTGAAAAAAAATAACATCACTTCGAGGGAGGCACGACTGAGAAGTCCCCTGTTTGTACGTACCATCAGGGGATGTCTCACTACATTCGACATGACGATCTGCTATAAAAAAATTAAGTCCCCCCGAATACGGGAGGACTGGTTGTACAGTTTTTAAAATTTTCAGGCTACTACGAAGCAACGATTTAAAATAGCTTCGTGTTGATTCCCAAACCGGTTGTAGCACCATTGTTTGAGCTCCTGGATTTCAGCGCCCATCAAAAGTTCGAGGGCCTTTCTAAGCTCCTTTTCAAAGAGCTTGGCGTCAAAACTCACTTTTGTGAGCACCGTTTTGACATAATTCAGCATGGCAACATGATAAAGTACGAGATGAAAAAAATTGTTTTTAAATCGACAGTTAATTTAATAAGCGGTAAACGTAACTAAAAGAACTTTTTACTTTTGTAACGATGATATTGGTACGAAGATTGAACATGACGCGTTTTTTTTCGATAAAATTACCCTTGGTGCTTTTTTTCGCACTCTGGACTATACAGGCTGCAAACGGCCAAACGATTCAAATAGCCCTTGGCCCCGATGAAATTGGTGAAAATCAGGTCTGGACCATCACTGCGTCTATCCAGAATGACCGTTTTAAAACCAACGACTACAATTTCCCTGATATAGCCGGATTTAGGAAACGCGGTACTTCTTCTCAATCTCAAACGAGTATTGTAAACGGCCAGGTCTCTTCTTCCCAAAGCGTGGTTATGACCTATTTACCTACTAAACAAGGAACATTTACTGTACCACCCTTTAAGATGAGAATTAATGAACAGGTTATTAGCTCACCTGGGAAAAAAATAAAAGTAGGGCCACCCATACAAAATCAGCAGCGCGATCCGTTTCGGGGTTTTCATGATCGAGATGATTTCTTTGGTGCTGGCAATCCTGAATTTGTAGACATCAAAGAAGATGCCTTCTTTGCGTTTTCGACAAACAAAAGTGAAGTATACGTTGGAGAGGGGTTTACGACCTCACTTGCATTTTACGTAGCCGAGAATAATCGCGCACCCTTACAATTTTATGAACTTGCTCAGCAACTTTCTTCCATTCTGAAAAAAATAAAGCCCTCCAGCTGCTGGGAGGAAAACTTTAACATCGAAAATATACAAGGAGAGACTGTTACAATTAACGGTGCCGATTACACCCAATATAAATTGTATCAGGCTACTTATTATCCACTTAATACCAAAACTGTTGAATTCCCCAGCATTGGACTGGAGATGATTAAATTTAAAGTGGCAAAAAACCCTTCTTTTTTCGGGCAGAATCGGCAGGAAAATTTTAAAACGTTTTACTCGAAGCCCAAAACTGTAAAAGTAAAAGAACTTCCACCACATCCATTGCGTGATCAGGTAGCCGTAGGGAACTATCGCCTCGATGAGAAGATTAGCAGCACCGCACTACAAACAGGGCAGAGCTTTTCGTATGAGTTTAGCATTTTTGGTGAAGGGAATATTTCAGCCATTGAAAAACCAGTGACATTTAAAGATGGAGGTTTTGATTTTTATGAACCCAATGTCAGGCAAAGCATCAATCGTGAAAACAATCGCGTTACCGGAACCAAGTCCTTCAACTACTTCATCATACCGAAAGAGCCGGGTGAATATAGATTGAGCGACCTTGTGCAATGGGTATTTTTTAATCCCGCGACAAAAACATACGATACGCTAAAAGCGCAGGCTGCCGTGGGGGTAAGGGGTGAAAGTCTGAAAAATGAAGCGATTGAGTCAGTGGATGCAGGTTCCTTTTACGATAAGATCAAAACTACCGACAACACATTGCATGCTATATCCGATCAGGGTTGGCTCAAATGGACGTTCAACATTTTTATTTTGGTCATGTTGGCCGGATCGGCTTATCTTGTATTCAGAAAGACGTAAGACGCAAGACATAAGTATCAAGATGACCTGTCTTAAGTCTTACATCTTGTTACTTACGTCTTAATCTATGAGTAATTCTT
Organism: Cyclobacteriaceae bacterium; assembly: GCA_031400675.1. Lineage (GTDB taxonomy): Bacteria > Bacteroidota > Bacteroidia > Cytophagales > Cyclobacteriaceae > UBA2336. The sequence goes on along the minus strand of JANNQJ010000418.1, from coordinate 92 downwards.
ACGGAACCCTTTTTCGCATCACTACTTTTGGGGAATCGCACGGCCACTCCATTGGTGTAGTGATTGACGGCTGCCCAGCGGGACTGGAAATT
>JANNQJ010000417.1:0-18869 GCA_031400675.1 Cyclobacteriaceae bacterium | reverse complement strand
GAAGGAATGACGAAAGGTCTGTTCTACCAATCCTTTTCTGGCATCAATTAAAATCAACGCAAGATTTGCCGTAGAAGCACCCGTGACCATGTTTCTTGTGTACTGAATATGACCGGGTGTATCCGCAATAATGAATTTTCGCTTAGGTGTAGCGAAGTACCTGTACGCTACATCAATTGTAATTCCTTGCTCTCTTTCGGACTTCAAACCATCCGTTAATAAGGAAAGATCGACATAGTCAAAGCCTTTTTTTACGCTCGATGCCTCTACAGCCTCAAGCTGATCTTCAAAAATTGATTTACTATCGTATAGCAATCGTCCGATGAGGGTACTTTTTCCATCATCCACGCTCCCTGCGGTGGTAAACCGTAATAACTGATTCTGACTACTCATAATTGATACGTGAGGTAAAAATAAAATACATTGAAATTACCTGTTTGATCTTGTGCAAATGTTCTGACCTGAAATTGATATCCAGAATCAACAGTCCAGTTTTTCGTTAGTTTGTAACTCACTCCAAATGTCGCACGATTCTGATCAAAGAAAGGTACTTCGGTCCCTGAAGTACGTTCACGAAAGAAAACTTCATCAGAAATTTGAATTCGTACCTGCGCATTAAGTGGGATAACATACAGTACTCTAGATCTCCAGCGAACTTCCTCAAAGTGACCACCCTCCGACCAGAAAAATCTTCCCTCGATCCCTGTTCGTATTTGAAATTTATCTTCAAGCAAAAACCACCCGACATTCTGCGTAAGGCGATACTCATTTATAAGAGTTCCCTCGTTCGTTAATCTTTCAAAAAAAGTAACAGGAGAACTCTGCGCATAAAAATTATTCCAACGTTTCTGAATGTACCACCGGAACGTGTACAACTGAAAGCGTTCCTGAAGGGAGGCCACACGCTGCTGATTCCGGTACTGGAATTCAAAGTCGTGTTGAATTGATTTTTTTGTTATCCAGCGAATATCCATTCTACTCCATAGTTCAAATGCCCCATTTGTATCTTCACTTTGTCCAAGGACTTTTCCAGCGCTTAGGATCGCTAAAATGAAAACTAATACGTGTGCTCTAGAAATATCCACTCTTCTTTCTGTCTTCCATCGCGGTTTCCGATCGTTTGTCATCTGCCCGCGTACCGCGCTCTGTTTTTCGGGAGGCAGCTACTTCTTCAATAATTTTTTCAAGTGTGTCAGCGTCTGACTCCACTGCACCCGTAATCGGCATATCGCCACACGTACGGAAGCGTACTACTTTTTTCACAGGAACTTCATTCGGTTTTAGCTTCAACCAGGGTGATGTCGAAAGTATGGCACCATCCCGTTCAACCACTTCGCGCTCATGTGAAAAATAGAGTTTCGGTATTGGAATGTTTTCTGTAAAGATATATTGCCATACATCCATTTCCGTCCAATTAGAGATCGGAAACACGCGGAAGTGCTCACCTTGATGTTTGCGTCCGTTAAAGATGTTCCACAATTCCGGACGTTGATTTTTAGGGTCCCATTGTCCGAACTCATCGCGATGAGAGAAGAAGCGTTCTTTCGCCCGAGCTTTCTCTTCATCTCTGCGGGCGCCACCCATAGCGGCATCAAACTTATTCAGCTCAATTGTATCTAAGAGTGTTACAGTCTGCAGGGCATTGCGACTTGCACCATAGCCAGATTCTTCTTTTGCTCTTCCTTTGTCAATACTCTCCTGAACTGATCCAACGATGAGCTTCACACCCAACTCATTCACAAGCCAATCTCGGTACTCCATCGTCTCAGGAAAATTATGACCGGTGTCAATATGCACTAATGGAAATGGGATGCGAGCAGGATAAAATGCTTTACGCGATAAATATGCCAGGACAATAGAATCTTTACCACCCGAGAAAAGAAGGGCGGGCTTTTCAAACTGCGCTACCACTTCACGAATCACGTAAATCGCTTCCGACTCCAGTTCTTTTAAATGACTTAAATAATATTGGCTCATTAGCTTAAATTCCAAATTTCAAATTCCAAATTTCAAGTTTGTTAATGTCTAATCTTAGGTTCAATCAATTTCATCAATAAAGTTAGCGATTCATTCACGTTCAGTTGATGCGTAGGAATTATGATATCCGGATTCTCCGGTCTTTCATAAGGTGAATCAATTCCTGTAAAGTTCTTCACTTCCCCCGCACGCGCTTTTTTATACAATCCCTTTACGTCACGCTGTTCACAAACTTCAATCGGTGTATCTACAAATACTTCGATGTAGTTTCCTGATCCTACAATCTTCCTTACCTGATCGCGATCAGCTTGAAAAGGCGAGATAAATGCCGACAAAACAATAATTCCAGCATCCAACATCAGTTTAGAGACTTCCCCTATCCTTCTGATGTTCTCTATGCGTGCCTCATCTGAAAAGGAAAGATCGCTATTCAATCCCAAGCGAATATTATCACCATCCAGCAAATAGGTTTTAAAACCCTGAGCATGTAGCTGAGCTTCCAACTGAACAGCAAGCGTAGATTTACCTGAACCTGAAAGTCCGGTAAACCAAATAAGCTTGGCACGTTGCTTCAGCAATTGCGTTCGCTGCGCTGCACTTACTTTGGTTTCTATCGGGTAAATATTATTCAACACTCAGATTTAGATCTTGTAGAACCAGGTTATAAAGGAGATACAAATTACGGCATAAAGAATGGTCAATGGCGTACCAACTTTGGCAAAATCTTTAAAGGTATATCCACCGGGGCCGTATACCATTAAGTTCGTTTGATAGCCCATGGGTGTGATGAAGTCGCCAGAGGCGGCAAAAGCAATGGCTACAAAAAAAGGCGTATACGGTAAATTCATTTGCTCTGCCAGCGACATGGCAATAGGAAAGACAATGGAAACACATGCAGCATTGGTAATGAGAGCCGTTAAAAATATGGTAACAACAAAGAGCGCAGATACCACTGCCACGGGTCCCAGTTGCGTGCCTACCTCCATTAACCATCCAGCAATGAGAGCAGCCGTACCGGATTTCTCTAACGCGACCCCAATTGCCAGCGAACAAACCAGCACCATAAGTAACCCCAGGTCAAGCTGCCTTCTGATTTCCGCAAGATTTAATACCCCTAAAAATACCAGTGCCGAAAGTATCACCAGCGAAACCGTAAACAAGGGCAACACATCCACCACCCCCAGCAATAATAATCCAAAACAACCGAGGCCTGCCCAAGTCAACCAGGGCTTTTTACGTGCCGTAACTTTTTTGGGAACAGAGATAAAAAACAAATCTTTTTCGGTATTACCGTTCAATTGGCCCTCACCAGCAAGCAATAGCAAAAAATCTCCGCCCGATAATTCCATCTCTCCTACTTTTCCGGAAACTTGTTTACCATTCCGGTGAATGGCGATGATGGAAGCGTTATACTTTTTACGGAAATTTGAATCCTTAATGCGCATGCCAATCAAATCAGAACTGGCGGGAATTACGGCTTCCACAAAATTGAAATGACCGTCTACTTCAAACGAATCTTGCTTATGAATCCGCAACCCGTTGTCTTCTTTAATCAGATCATAAATTGATTGTGTATTCCCCGAAAAGAAAAGTAAGTCGCCAGCCTCTAATTCCATTTCAGGAGATACGGGCGAAATCACTTTTTCATCCCGAATGATCTCCACCAAAAAAACATCCTGGAGGTTCCGGAGGCCGGCATCCTGTACCGATTTTCCACTGATCTTCGAACCCGAAAATACTTCTGTTTCTACAATGTACTCCTTCAGGTTCTGTCGAAGTGCTTCAATTTTATTGGCATTGCTTGGAAGGAGATTATAACCGACAAAGTACAGGTAAATCCAACCAACCAGTGTCACGATGATCCCCAGGAAAAGGAAATCCTGAAACCCAAGCAACGGCAAGCCGTATTGCTGAATCAATCCATTCAACACAAGGTTGGTAGATGTTCCGATGACCGTAATCATACCACCAAGAATGGTTGCGAAGGACAACGGTATCAAAAATTTTGACGCAGGGTTCCCAGTACGATCGGCCCAGTCCTTTACGTAAGGAATCATGAATGCTACAATAGGTGTGTTATTCAAAAAAGCAGAGATGGACGACACGGTGAGCATCATGCGGAACAGAAACACTTTTGGTTTCAGTGTGGGGCTAAACAATTTTGCAAACAATTCCGATCCGTAAATAGCCCGAATACCTGCGGTTACCAATACCAATAAAAAGATAACAATGATTTGTTGATTTGATAATCCCTTCAGCAGTTCCGAGGGCGTGAGTACGCCACCCAACAACAAAGCGATCGTGGCAATAAAAAATGTTAAAGATGGGTTGAATAATTCCCTGTATAGAGAGAATACGAGGAAAACCACCACTAAAAGAACGAATATCTGTTTAAAGTCCACTAAATCTGTAGATTTAAAAGAACAAAGATAGGATTCTAATTAAATAATGAAAGAAAGGGTAGGAAGTTTCCAGTTACCAATTAATAACTGATGTTACTCAAAAACAATAGCAATCCGTCATTTCGAAAGAAGCAAGACTGAGAAATCCCCATTTAGGGAGCACCGTTGTGGATTTCTAACTCTCACTCGAAATGACGTAAAATAAATTAGTAAATAGGAGGAAATGCGGAAGGGTTCCCTTCACGCATCAACGCATATATTTTATCGAACACCTCTTCTGTGTTAGGCTTTGAGAAGTAGTCTCCATCAGAAGAGTACGCAGGCCGATGCTCTTTGGCCGCAATCGTTACGGGTGCTGAATCAAGATGCTGATATCCGTTTTGCTCTTCCAGCACTTTTTGCATCATGAACGCACTCGCACCACCCGGAACATCCTCATCGGCAAACACAACCCGGTTGGTTTTCTTGATCGACTCAACAATAGAATGATGAATATCAAAAGGTAATAAGGTTTGCACGTCTATCACCTCACATGAGATTCCAACTTTTTCTAATTCCCCAGCAGCTTCCATTACCACTCTGCACATAGAAGCATACGTAACTACAGTCACATCTGCTCCTTCGCGAATGATTTCCGGCACGCCTAATGGAACGGTAAACTCACCAACGTTATCGGGAATTTGCTCTTTCAATCTGTAGCCATTCAGGCACTCAATAATAATTGCTGGGTCGTCTGACTTTAGCATGGTGTTATAAAAACCAGCAGCTTGTGTCATGTTACGGGGAACGAGCACATAAATTCCGCGTAAGCTATGCAGGATCATACCCATCGGTGAACCGGCATGCCACACACCTTCTAACCGGTGGCCACGGGTACGAATAATTAACGGTGCCTTTTGTCCGCCTTTTGTTCGATATTGCAAGCAAGCGAGATCATCGCTCATGATCTGAAGAGCATATAATAAATAGTCAAGGTACTGGATCTCCGCTATTGGTCTAAGTCCACGCAACGCGGCTCCTATTCCCTGGCCAATAATTGTACATTCACGGATACCCGTATCCGTCAATCTTAACTCGCCAAATTTCTCTTGTAGACCGACAAAGCCTTGATTAACATCTCCAATCTTTCCTACATCTTCACCAAACGCAAATACACGTGCATCACGACTGAACGCTGCAATGAAACATGCATTCAACACTTCGCGCCCGTCCACTTCCCTGGAGTTATCCGAAAAGGAAGCCTTTATCTCCTCTACTTTTAACGCAGATTGTTCCGATTGACTATAGAGATGAGAGCTGTAACGATCAATACTTTCCATCGAAATCCTGTCCACCCAATTTTGCAATTCCGTACGGGATTCAGTGTCTTCATCCCGCACCAGTCGAAGGCTCTTCTTTGCCGCCCTCATGTTATCTGCCCGAATCGGGTTGATCGTCTTCTCCAGTAGATTTTTTATTTCTTCTAGCTCTTCTTTTCTATTACTTTGTTCCGTTGCACGTCCTAAAATTTCTACTACTTCTTTAAATTCTTTTTGAATATCAGCATTAAATGATTTCCATGCTTTTTCTTTTGCTTCACGCGCAGCTTGCTTGGCTTCTTTCTCAATCTCCTCTAATTCTTCTGGAACTACCAATACATCTTCCAGAATCCAGTGTTTCATCTTTTGATTGCAATCATGCGCTACCTCCCACGACAAACGTTCCTTAGACTTATACCGTTCATGTGAACCGGAAGTAGAATGGCCTTGAGGTTGCGTAACTTCTTCTACATGCACCAACACCGGCACATGCTCTTCTCTGCAAACTTTTTCCGCTTGCTGATAGGTATTAATCAGTGATTGATAATTCCATCCCTTTACATTGAAAATCTCAAAACCTTTCTCGTTCTCATTTCTCCTAAATCCTTCCAGCACTTTAGAGATACTTCCCTTGGTCGTATGAAATTCTTGTGGAACGGATATACCATAGTTATCATCCCACACAGACATTAGCATAGGAACTTGCAATACCCCAGCCGCATTGATCGCTTCATAAAACATTCCTTCTGAAGTAGAAGCATTGCCGATGGTTCCGAATGCTATCTCATTTCCATCGATGGAAAGATTATCAAATTTCTTTAAGTCCGGATTATTTCTAAAAAGTTTTGATGCGTACGCCATCCCCAATAATCTTGGCATTTGCCCAGCTGTAGGAGAAATATCTGCACTGCTATTTTTGCGTTGTGTGAGATTCTTCAGCGCGCCTTTATCATCGAGCATGCGGGTAGCAAAGTGTCCGTTCATCAATCTGCCAGCTGATGCAGGGTCTGCTTCTACATCAGTATGCGCATACAATTGAGCAAAGTATTGTTGCAAGGTTAGCTCACCTATGGCCATCATAAAGGTCTGGTCGCGGTAGTAGCCTGCACGGAAATCTCCGTTGCGGAATACTTTCGCCATCGCTAATTGGGCCACTTCTTTTCCATCGCCAAAAATTCCAAACTTGGCTTTGCCCATGAACACTTCTTTTCGACCCAGCAGACTTGCCTCCCGGCTTTCACACGCCAGGCGATAGTCGGCCAGTATTTCTTTAACCCTCGCTTGCGAAAATTTTACTTTCGATTCTTTTGTTGTGCTCACAGCGATGAATTTGAGTGATTTTATGACCTGGAATTCTCTCAAAAATAGCCAAATACATTAGAAAAAATAACAACCTGCTTGTAGGCATGCAGGTTGACTATTGATAATACCCAATTATCTTTGCAGCCTGTTAAAACGATTGCACTATGATTATTGGAGTTCCAAAAGAAATAAAGAACAACGAAAACCGGGTAGCCCTCACCCCTGCCGGCACGCAGGAATTAATCAAACGCGGTCATACCGTATATATTCAGAAAAATGCCGGAACCGATAGCGGTTTTAGCGATGATGAATATACAAAAGCAGGTGGGAAAATCATTTCCACAGCTGAAGAGGTTTTCAGCCTGACGGACATGATCATTAAAGTAAAAGAGCCAATTGAGCAGGAATATAAACTAATTAAGAAAGACCAACTCGTATTCACCTATTTCCACTTTGCTTCGTATGAGCCGTTAACAAAAGCCATGATTAGCTCAGGTGCAATATGCTTGGCATATGAAACTGTAGAGCGTGTTGATGGAAGTCTTCCATTATTAATCCCGATGTCGGAAGTGGCGGGTAGAATGGCCATTCAGGAAGGTGCTAAATATTTAGAAAAGCCATTAAAGGGTAGAGGAATTTTATTAGGAGGCGTTCCGGGGGTGAAGCCTGCTAAAGTGCTGATTTTAGGTGGCGGTATTGTGGGAGCCAACGCAGCCAAGATTGCAGCCGGCATGGGTGCTGATGTAACCATCATGGATGTGAACCTGACTCGTCTTCGTTACCTCGATGACGTAATGCCGAAGAATGTACACACGATGGTATCGAACGAATACTCCATTCGCGAGATGGTGAAAGATCACGACTTGATTGTTGGTGCAGTGTTGATACCGGGTGCTAAAGCTCCTATGCTTGTGACGAAAGATATGCTGAAGACCATGAGACCAGGTACTGTATTGGTAGATGTTGCTGTAGATCAGGGTGGTTGTATTGAAACCTGTACACCGACTACTCACGAAAATCCTACTTTCATTATTGATGATGTGGTTCATTACTGTGTGGCCAACATGCCGGGTGCAGTCCCGTATACTTCTACGCTTGCGCTGACGAATGCTACATTACCGTATGCCATTCGTCTTGCCAATCAAGGATGGAAAAAAGCTTGTCAGGAAAGTACAGAATTACGCCACGGCTTGAATGTAATTCAAGGAGAGGTTGTATATAAAGGTGTTGCGGATGCCTTCCACTTGCCACTTGTAGACGTTAAGAAGTTTTTGTAAAAAATTGTCAGAATCAGGATACCCAGGATTCATGGATTAGCAGGATTAATCCTGAAAATCTTTTAATCCTACAAATTCTGATTCAGACAATTTATTCGTACGCAGGAAAATCCTTCAGCAGCACAACCGCTTTTAAATCTTTCGTTGCTTCGTAGCAAACATGCTTCACTCCATTTGATACGGATATATATTTTGCTTTAACATCCGAATTATAAACTGCCACCTGTCGAATACTTTTCTGATCCAGTGCTACCTCGGGAGATTTACATTCAACAATCATCCATGGATTTCCCGAACGGTCAAATACGATAATATCGGAGCGCTTCTGAAGTTGGTTGTAATGAAGCCCTCTTTCAATTCTGATCAGTGATTTAGGATACTTTAACTGATTAATAAAGTAATTAATCAGATGTTGACGCACCCATTCTTCAGGGGTAAGAATCATGTACTTCTTCCTTATCCCGTCAAAAATCCATACTTTTCCTTCAGATTTTTTGAGATTAACTTCAAATTGAGGAAGATTAAGCGCTTGCATCTGGCCACAAAATAAGATTATGAAAACGAAACAGGAAATTGTTCTGAACTGGTTACCTCGGTACACGGGCACACCGTTATCTGAATTCGGTGAATACATCCTCTTAACAAACTTTGATAATTATGTGAAGATGTTTGCCGAGCTTCACAACGTTCCCATCAACGGCCTGGATAAGCCCATGCGCAATGCTACAGCCGAGGGCATTACCATTATTAATTTCGGTATGGGGAGCCCCAATGCTGCTACTGTTATGGATTGTCTCAGCGCCATTAAACCGAAGGGAGCTCTCTTCTTAGGAAAGTGTGGCGGATTAAAACAAAAAAATGACATTGGCGATTTAATTCTTCCGATCGCAGCCATTCGTGGAGAAGGTACTTCCAATGATTACTTTCCACCCGAAGTGCCAGCCCTTCCATCATTTGCCTTGCAAAAAGCAATCTCCACTACCATCCGCGATTACAATCAAGATTACTGGACAGGAACCGTGTTCACGACCAACCGAAGAGTGTGGGAATGGGATGAAGAATTTAAGAACTACTTACGAAAAATAAGGGCGCAAGCAATTGACATGGAAACGGCCACTATTTTCATTACCGCTTTTCAAAATAAAATTCCAGCAGGTGCGCTGCTCTTAGTATCTGACCAGCCAATGGTTCCTGAAGGAGTGAAAACAGAAGCCAGTGACAAAGTGGTTACAACAAGCTACGTTGATTTGCATTTAAAAATTGGAATTGATTCGCTCAAGCAGCTTATCAACAACGGAATGACAGTGAAACACTTGAGGTACTAAACCCCATCCCGCCCTTCCCCTTAAAGGGAAGGTGGCCGAAGGACGGAAGGGGTATTGGCTATTAGCTGTTTTCGGTACGTGATGAACAAGGCACCAAATCCCAACGCAAAAAATACAATCAGTGACAGTACTGAATTTTTCATTCCCATAACTTCATCAATGTAGCCGAAGGTGAATATACCAATTACGATTGCCACTTTTTCTGCCACATCATAGAAGCTAAAGAAAGAAGCCGTATCGGTGGTAACAGGCATCAGCTTACTGTAGGTACTGCGACTTAACGATTGTATCCCGCCCATCACGAGCCCTACTCCCATCGCCAATACGTAAAAATAAACCTGAACATCATGGCCGGATTCTTTTAACGAAGCCATGATATACGCTGAGATGCAAAGTAATACCCACAAGAGTACTACACCCATTAACACGGGCAGGTTTCCAAACTTACTTGATAAACGTGACATCAGAAATGCACCCGCTACCGCCAATAATTGTATTAGTACAACCGTAATAATGAGTTTGTCGGTTGGAAGTCCCAGCACTTTACTGGCAAAAATGGTGGCGGCTAACATCACTGTTTGCACACCCATACTGTAGAAAAAGAATGCAGTGAGGTACCATTTTAATACACTTAATTTTCTGATTTGTCTTAACACTTTACCCAACTCGATAAAGCCGCGTGTTAAAAAATTTAAACCCAATTTCTCTGTTGCCGGCTTATTGGGAGGGAGTTTTGCAAAGGTGATCTGCGCAAAGCCGATCCACCAAATACCAACCAATAAAAAAGTATAAAGAGGACCTGAAGTTTGATCTCCTTTTCCAGAGAAATAAATGACAAGTCCGAAGCCAATGATTTGTAAAATTACACTGCCAATGTAACCCATGGCATACCCGCGGGCACTCACCCGATCACGATCCTCCGGAGCTGCTATTTCAGGCAGGTACGAATTATAAAAGACGAGGCTGCCTACATATCCAACCACAGCAAAAATAAAACAGGTAATACCCCAACCAATATTGGAACCCTCAAACCAAAATAATCCGATACATGATAACCCTCCTACGTAACAAAAAAACTGCATAAATCTTTTCTTGTTACCCTGACTATCAGCAATGGAAGAAAGAATAGGCAACAACAGGGCCATGGCCAGGTAAGCAAAAGCCAATGCGTAATCGTACAAGGAAGAATTTTTAAACGTACGACCCAAGAAGGGTACACTATCCTCGCTGTAGGCGCTTTTGGTTATCGCCAGAAAGTAAATAGGAAAAAAAGTAGTGGTAATGACGAGGTTGTAAACCGAATTGGCCCAGTCGTACATGGTCCAGGCCTGTACAACTTTGGGATTATTCATTTTTAATTGCCGCATAGATTAAGGCCTTCTATTTAGATTGACTTAGAACAGAAAGATAGAAAGCTTTTGGATAAATAATATCTTCGTTGACATCTGGCTTTGTTAAGGTTTAAATTATTGTTTTATTTGCGCCCTTCATTGGAGAGGTGTCAGAGTGGCCGAACGAGCACGCTTGGAAAGTGTGTTTACCGCAAGGTAACGTGGGTTCGAATCCCACCCTCTCCGCATCTTTTACACCGCGGTTAATTCACCTGCCCATGGCATACCTATCATTTCTTTTACTTTTTCACTTTCATAATCACCCAACAAAAGCATCAGTTTTGTTACGGCTGCTTCTGTAGTCATGTCTGATCCGCTGATTACACCAATCCGCAACAGATCCTTACTCGTTTCGTAGCGCCCCTGTAATACCATACCACCGGGGCATTGCGATATATTCAAAATAATAATTCCTCTTTCAATCGCGCTTTTAAGTGTATTAATCAACCACGGTGAGGTTGGTGCATTACCGGAACCATAGGTTTCAAGTATCACAGCCTTCAGGTTTGGTGTTTTTAGAATTGATTCTACCGTTGCTTCGCTGATACCGGGAAATAATTTGATTATTGAAATGTTGAAGTCAAATGTTTTATGAGCTTTTAATTCTGAAGTTGAATCAACTTTACGAATAGCGCTGTGGTTGTAGTCAATTTTCACACCTGCTTTGGCAAGCGGTGGATAATTTCCGGAATCAAATGCGTCAAATTGCATGCTCTCTACTTTCTTGGAGCGATTACCTCGCAACAGTTCATAATCAAAATAAATACACACCTCAGGCACTATAGCTTTACCATCTTTCCTTGCAGAAGCAATCTCGAGTGCTGTAATTAAATTTTCACGGGCATCCGATCGGGGCTCACTGATCGGGAGTTGTGCGCCTGTCAATACCACGGGCTTCGAAAGTCCTTCCAGCATAAAACTTAACGCGGAGGCCGTGTATGCCATGGTATCCGTTCCATGAAGGATTACGAATCCATCGTTGTCATGGTAATGATCAAAAATAATCTGCGAAAGTAGTTGCCAGTGCTCAGGACTTACATTTGAAGAATCTATCGGAGTTCCAAACGAAACTACAGTTAACTCCAGCGCCATCGTGCGCAGCGTGGGGAGGTGTTCGAGGATCAATCCAAAGTCGAACGGAATTAATACGCCATCCTTATCGTGGTCCATACCAAACGTACCACCCGTGTATACGATTAGCATTTTTGATTTTGCTTTCTCAGAGGATGTATTAACGAGAATGGTTTTTGTCATCATTGCGCAAAGAGCTTGAGTGCGTTTTGTGTGGTGGCGGTCTTGAGTTCCCCCACATTAATATTTTTGATTTCCGCAACGCAATTCGCAATCAACGGAATGTACGAAGGTTCATTTCGTTTACCGCGATGCGGTGTGGGTGTAAGATACGGGCTGTCAGTTTCCAATACAATCCTGTCGAGCGGGATATGCGGAATCACTTTCTCCATTCCTCCCTTTTTAAAGGTGGCCACTCCACCAATACCAAGATAAAATCCAAGTTTGGCTAATTTCTCAGCCTGCTCTTGCGTTCCAGTGAAGCAATGAAATACTCCCTTTAGTTTCCCATCCTGAAGTTTCTCTGTCAATTCAATAGTTTGATCAATGCTCTCGCGACAATGCACCACAATTGGCAGGCTATACTTTTTTGCCCAGCCCACCTGGATCGTAAACACCTCGACCTGTTGACCCCAAAAAGTTTTATCCCAATATAAATCCGTTCCCATCTCCCCTATGGCCGCAAATTTTCGTTTGGCAAGCCAACTCTCTACAATGTAAAGTTCCTTTTCAAAATCTTTTTTTACAGAACACGGGTGGAGGCCCATCATAGAGAAACACCTGGTCGGATACTTGCTTTCCATATCAAGCATCGAATCAACGGAGGTGTGATCAATATTGGGCATGAATATTCTATCAACCCCACTCACCTCAGCACGATGCATCATGTCAATGCGATCGACATCGAAATCATTTGAATAAATATGGGCGTGGGAGTCAATCCAGTAATTCATTTCAATACTTCATCAAGTGCTCGTGACAGCAATTCACTTTCGGGTTCAATATTACTAAAACCCTCGAAACTGCCAGCCGCAGTAAGTGCCACGGTTAAATCAAAGTTTCGTTGACTGACTGAGTAGCAAATCCCAGATTTCATCAATCTCTTCGCTAGATACTCCTGTTCAGTTTGCCCGGACGTAGGAATAAAAACAGCTTTCTTCCCAAGTCGCGCTAAATCCATAATCGTGCTATAACCTGATCGAGCAATAATCAGTTTTGATTGACTAATTATGTCTTGTAGCTCATTAGTCTGAAGATAATTTACAATGCTAACATTACCTTCAAGCTTCCATGCCACTTCATTTTCAAGCACGCCTCGCACTAAAATTATTTTAAGATTTTGCCCTTGAATCTGTTTCAAAATAATATCCTCAAGAGTGCTTCGCTGAGGTTCAGGGCCAGATAAAACAACTGCAACATCATATTCACTCTCTGAATTCTCCTTCTTGAATCTTGAAAGTATTCCGATTTGCTTAACGGCTAGATTCCTATTCACAGATAATTCACCCAACAGGTTAACGCTACGTTCATCGGGAATCCAACACTGCTTAAATCTTTTAATCATACGCTGATGATAGAAATCTACTACAGGCTTTAGCAAACGCCATCCAAAAGGTAACTGAATACTCAATTGATGACATATAATTACAGACGGAATATTTTCTGACCAGCATCCATAGCGGTTATCAGAAATGATGAGGTCAATATTGTTTTCACTTATTATTTTCTGAGCCCGTTTATATTCTTTAGCAATAGTCTTTTTGATTTTAGGAATTTGTCTGACCATTGAAAAAACAAACGACCCAGATTTAGGATACTTGATTCGATAAGAAGGTAATCCAAAAAACGTTAAGTCCGGAAACTCCTTTTTCAATAGCGCAAGCGAAGAACCGCTGGAAGCGATAAAAATTTCACAGTTTCTTTTTTTTAGTTCTTCGATAACCGGAATGCACCGGGTAGCATGACCTAACCCCCAATCGAGCGGAGCCACTAATACCCGCTTGCCCTTCATGAGGGAAGAGATTTAAATTCATAACCCTGTTCCACAAAGTGCTCAATAAAACGCGGCAACGCATACGTCATGTTGCGCTCTGCTTTCATACTATCGTGAAAAACAACTATAGATCCAAGTCGTGTTGCACGAATGGAGTTTTGAAGGCAAGCCTCAGGAGAAATATTTTTATTGTAATCAATGGAAAGCACGTCCCACATCACAATTTTGTACTCACTAAGGGCTTTGATCTGTCTTCTGGTAATTCTTCCGTAAGGCGGGCGGAACAAGTCAATTTTCAATGAACAATTATCAATTATCAATTGATTGTCGAATTGCTTTACATTATCAATATATTTAGCTGTGGGTGTACTCCAACCTTTCAAGTGGTTGAAAGTGTGGTTTCCAATTACGTGACCCTGATCAACAATCTTCTTGAAAACATCAGAGTGTTTACGAATATTGTCTCCGATACAAAAGAAGGTGGCTTTGCAAGAATATTTTCTGAGTGTTTCCAGAACAAAATCCGTAGGGCCTGGAATAGGTCCGTCATCGAAAGTGAGGAATAACTCTTTTTGAGTTGTTTGTATTCGCCAAACCAGATTCGGGTAGAGCCAGGGGAGAAAAAACGGAACACGATGAACCATTTTCTAATTTGAAAATGTGTGAATTTGAAGATTTAAAGATGACTTGGTTACGTTGGAATATTCAAGGTGCTTCATTTTCAAATTTTCAAATTACCTAATCTTCAAATTAATTAGCCGACTCGGCAAGACAATATCGTGATATCATCGTGATAACCCATTCGGCCTTTAAAGGTATCGAGGCTCACAATAATATCCTGGTGTATGGTTTTTAAATCTTTAAAATAGGTGTCTGGCTTATTGAAGTATTCCAATAAAAATTCAACGCTAAATTCTTTGCCTTCACCGTTCACTGTTTCTGTAAGGCCATCTGTATAGCAGAACAAGAGAAACTCATCAAGTTCTGTAACAAAGCCTTCATTTAAAAAAGGTAATGGATGCATAGCACCCAACACAGTAGAACCTTCTTCCAGTAAACGAATTCCATTCTTTTTTGTCCAGAGAATGGGGGGATTATGTCCTGAGTTTACATACACCATTGTTTTCAATCGAATGTCGTAAATGGCCGCAAAGAAGGTAATAAACTTCTCTCCTTTTGTATTTTCCAATACCTGGAAATTCAAGGCTTCAATAATATCGGTGAGGTTGGGTGTTTGTCTTAACAGGGTTCTCAACGATGCCTGGAAGTTTGACATCATCAGGGCAGCTGCAATACCTTTTCCGCTCACATCGGCTACGCATATCAGGAATTGATTTTTATTGATCGGAATGTAGTCGTAATAATCTCCTCCAATCAAATCATGTGGCAGATAGCTCGCTTCTACTTTTAATATTTCTGTGTTTGGTAATTTCTCCGGGAAAAGAAACTGCTGTACATCGCTCGCGATTTCAAGCTCCTTCCTAAAAGCTTCCTGATCCAACTGCCTTCGCGCCATTTTTTTATTCTCAATCGCCACGATGATGATGTTACTAAGCGCCTGAATAAATTTGATATTATCACTATGAAGGTTGTTCGTGCCATTCTTGCCTGCCTGTCCGGTAGGCAGGTCTAATCCTCCAACAAAGACAAGGGCAAGTGTATTTCCTTTGTGAGCTACCGGCACGATGATATCAAATACAGTCAAATCACATTCTTCTTCAAACTCCTTTAAGTGGGTTATATCTTGAATAGTTTTAAATGCTGGCAAAAGGTGAGTCCTGTTGAATTTCTTTTTTGTGCCAAAATTTACTTTAAGCTCCCATTCTTCATCCAACACAAAGAGAGCAAGTTTTTCAATATTCAAATTAGACCTAAGGGTGAAATTATAAATCTTGTAAAGTGAATCTTCGGGCAAATTGCTATTAATCGCCTGGGTAATTTCCAGTAAAGCATTGAGCTGTAGCTCTTTAATTTCGTACTTACTTTTAAGGGTCAACTCCGACATAGTGTAAAGTTAATACATAGTCGATAGGCAACGCTTATAGTCGATGGTTATTTTCTTCCTTTCCAGGACGCCCGAAGGAATAAGGAAGCGATACCTATACCCACTGCATAAACCGAATACAAGAGTTGGAGAAGCAAAAAAGATGGCCAATGCCATCGGATATTTAGCCATAAGGCTATATGGTAAAGGAACATAAATTCAACAATCAATTTTATGAGGAGGCCGGATGCCACCCAATACCCACTTAAATATCCCGTTGTGTATAATACGGGCACCGATAAAACCATCGCATGGAAAAGAAAGACATACACTGCCAACAGTTTACTTCCGAAATCCTGGTGGTGCTTCCATTTTCCAGCCCACCGCAGGCGTTGTGAAATAAATCGTGATACACGTTGTTGGGGTATACTTGTCACAACGCTTTCCTGAGAATTATTAAACCTAATTCCATGGGGGTATTTTTGGGCAATCTTTCTCATTAAAAACTCATCATCACCAGATGCTATTTTCACGTTACCTTCGAACCCACTTACTTCATGAAACACTTCTCTGCGAAAAGCAAGGTTAGCTCCGTTACACATGGTTGGAATTCCGTATGCCATTGTTGCAGCACCTGACCCGACCAAACTCAAAAACTCCATTGATTGCATTTTTGAAAAAAGCGAATCGCGCTGTTCAATTTTCACCGGACCAAAAACCATTTGAGTTGTGTTATCAAAACAGGCGATGCTAGATTGAAGCCAGTTAACTCCCATTCGACAATCCGCATCAGTTGTTACAATTACTTCGCCCATTGCTTGCCCAATTCCTGTTGTAATGGCAGACTTTTTACCCTCATCGTTTGCTTGAATAAGCTTGAGATTTGAAAAAGGGAATTTCCTTATTTTTTCTTCCACAACTAACCGCGTCTTATCCTCTGAATGATCATCGACTAATATAACTTCAACATGATCGCGTGGGTACTCTTGCGAAACCAAATCATCTAATAAGAAGCCAATATTGGCTTCTTCGTTTCTGGTAGCTATTATAACCGTTACAAACCGAGCCGAATGTTTACTTTCAGTTTTTAATTTAATCGCTTTTATCCAACCGGCATTCAAGGCTATTACCAACAATCCGTAGGAAACAAATACAGCAATAAATACCAAAGTCATGATCCTGCAATTTCTAAAATTCTGGCCGTCTGCCTAACTTGACCGCGTGGGAAAAGTTATCAAGGAGAAAGTCATTCTGGGTCTTGACCCTGGAACGAACATTATGGGATACGGGGTGATTACCATTAAAGGAAGCAAAATTGAGCTTCTTCAGTTTGGGGTAATCCATTTAGGAAAAGTCGACAGCCACGAATTAAGGCTCAAAAAAATCTTCGACCGGGTTCTGAGTTTAATTGATGACTATCATCCTGACGAAGTCGCATTGGAAGCACCTTTCTTTGGTAAGAATGTTCAATCCATGTTGAAGCTTGGCAGGGCGCAGGGTGTAGCGATGTCTGCGGCTTTATTCCGAGAAATTCCAATCATTGAGTACGCCCCTAAAAAAGTAAAACAATCAGTTACCGGGAATGGCAATGCTTCAAAAGAACAAGTGGCTAGAATGTTGATGACTCTGTTAGCCATAAAAGAGTTACCTAAATTATTAGATGCCACTGATGCGCTGGCGGTAGCACTCTGCCACCATTATCAAAATGGCCAGGTGAAGTCAAAAGTAAAATCGTGGGGGGCGTTTGTAAAGGAGAATCCGAAGAGAGTAAAAAAATAAGTTGCTTAGGAAAATAACGTCCGGTACGTGTTTTCCAATTTTTCATGTGACATCAACTTTATCACTGCATCAGCAGAAGAGCGTTCAGGTATAATAATTGGCTTTACGACATCATAAATAGAGTTCCATTGGATACCATGCGCTGTAAGATCGTTGAGCGATATATTTTTAGGATTTATGTATACAGGTTTACCCAAGCATAGCATCATGAAGATGTTTCCGTAACCCTGAGGGCGAATGGTATTCATAATCAGACCATCGGCTGATTGAAGTAGACGGCAATAAGCATCAAAGTCCATAAAATTCTCAATGAATTCAACCGGCCCCAATGGATACTTATCAGCATTCTTTTTCAGATAAGAAACATATTTCTTATCTCCATATGAGACGGGTATGATCAACTTCGCCCGTATAGAATGCTCTCTTAAAAAAGTGAGTGCATCTAAGTGATTATTGGTTTTGGAGCCAGAGTTGCCAAGAATAAAAACAGGCATTTCCTTTTTATCTAAATTACTGGAGTTGAAGGCTAATTCGTGATAAGGTGTTGGATTCTCATAGAAAAAAAAATGATGGTCAGCTTTGGGAACGGGTAACATCTGTTTTGCAAAAGAGAACTCTTCATTCATCCATGTTAATATATGATCAACTTTAGTGTATGCTGCCTTCTTAAATCGCTGAGCAATTAAAGCTAATTTCACTCTGTATAAAATTTCTGAAGTATTCCAATCTGAATTAACATAGGCCCGCGTCAACGGTTCGTAAAAATGATTTTCAAGATCCGGCAAATTGTAAAGGTCCGCACCCCAGATCATCCAGCTAAGTTGTTTGAAATCATTTCGCGCAACCCACCTGTACATCAGGGGTGAAAACTGGTGAATAAATACTTTCTCATATTTATTCGTATCTCCTGTTATCCCTTTGAATTCAGGGGTATACATGCGAGCAGATGGAAATTGGTTATGCTTCTTCTCAGATCGAAGTATAATCTTATTATTTTTTGCAAGATCAAGTTTAACCAGGTTTTTATAAAAAGAATCAATAAAAACACTGGGTGCTGATATGTGTAAATT